>NZ_JBHVWC010000002.1:239388-251578 GCF_042882445.1 Kitasatospora sp. NPDC058218
CGGCGCGGGGTCTACTGGGTCGGGGCCGGCCGCGGGGGGCGGGGGGGCACGGCGGCGGGCCCCCCGCCACCGGGGAATGGGGGGGGGGGCACGCCCGCGGTCCGGCAGGCTCAGAAGACCGGCCGGCCGGCGCGGACCAGGCGCCAGGACTCGCCGGCGAAGTCGGCCGGGTCGATGGTGCCCCTGGCCTTCACCCAGGAGATCATCGCGTTGCGGATCTCGTCCGAGTTGGCCCACACCTTCTGGGCGGCCGCGACGTGCGGGAAGTTGCCGCCGCCGTTGGCGCGGTAGTTGTTGACCGCGAGGACGAACTGGGCGGCGGGGTCGACCGGCTTGCCCTCGAAGGAGAGGTTGACGATCCGCGAGCCGACCGGCTGGGCGATGTCGATGTCGTAGCCCAGGCCGTAGATCGAGTCGTAGTTGTAGTCCGGGGTGCTCCCCGCGTTCGTCAGGGTGGCCTTGTCGACCGGCGCGTCCGGGGCGAGCTGGGCGTAGTACCGGGCCGAGAACTCCAGGTAGTCCTTGAGCTGGGCGCCCGTCAGGATGCGGGCCTCCAGGGTGTTCTCGTAGATGTACAGGCCCGCCGCGTCGCGCAGCTTGACCTGGCCGGCCGGGATCACCGCGCTGCGGTTGAACGGCGCGGCCTGCGCCAGCACCGGCAGCTTGGCGTACTGGCCGCCGGCCAGCGCCTCCTTGACGACGTCGGCCTGGACGCGGCCGATCAGGTCGATGATCGGGACGTCCTTGAACGGCGCCTCGGCGATCGACAGCTCGATCTTCGCGGTGCCGATGACCTGGTTGACGTACTCGACCACCTTCTTGTGCTGGTCGGTCATCAGGTCGACGATCTCCGGGTCCTCCGGGACGGTGTTGGAGTTCAGCACCCGGGAGGAGAGCGAGACCACCTTCCAGGCGCCCTTGTCCAGCTCCACCTCGAAGTCGAAGCAGGTCAGCCGCTGGCCCCAGCAGAGCGGCTCGGAGAGCACGACCGTCCGGCCGGTCTCCTTGTTGACCACCAGGCGCTGCGGGATCTCCTTGTGCGCGTGACCCACCAGGACGGCGTCGATGCCCGCGACCTGCTCGGCCAGCGCGACCGAGACGTTCTCCCCCCACGGCAGCTGGTCACCGTAGGAGGTGGCCTCGTCCATGCCGGAGTGGCAGGCCACCACGACGACGTCGGCACCGGCCGCCTTGACCTTGGGCACCCAGATCCTCGCGGTCTCCACGATGCCGGGGAAGGTCATCTTGCCGGCCACGTTCGCCTTGTCCCAGATCGCGATGCCCGGGTTGGTCAGGCCCAGGATGCCGACCTTCAGGGCCGGGCCGTTGCCCAGCTTCAGCTTGCGGATCACGTACGGCGGGAAGGCCGGCTTGTCGTTCTTGGCGTTCAGCGCGTTGGCGCCGAGCAGCGGGAAGTCCAGCTGCTCCTCGTAGGCGCGCAGGGTGTCGATGCCGTAGTTGAACTCGTGGTTGCCGAGCGCCGCGGCCGTGTACTCCATGGTGTTCATGGCGAGCGCCATCGGGTGCTCGGGCGCGTGGTCGGCCTCGGTCGCGATCGGGTCGACCCGGGCGTAGTAGTAGGTCAGCTGGGTGCCCTGGATGGTGTCGCCGGCGTCGATCAGCAGGGTGCGGTCCCAGCCCTTCTCCTCGCGGACCTGCTTGGCCAGCGTGGAGATCTTGGCGAGGCCGACCTCGTTGTGCGCCTTGTCGGCGTAGACCGCGTCGGTGAAGTAGTCCCAGTTGAGCACCCGGCCGTGCAGGTCGGTGGTGCCCATGACGGTGAAGGCCTGCTTCCTGGCCCGGCCCTTGGCACGGGCGTCCTCCGGGCCGGCCGCCGCGGCGGGGGAGGCTGCGGCGAGGCCGGCGCCGCCCACGAGGGCTGCGCCGGCGGCGGTGACGGCGGACCGGGTGACGAAGTCACGGCGGTTCAGAGGCATGGACGGCTCTCCCGGGTGGGAACGGCGAACGGATCGTCAACGATGGTGGTGACGCGCGTAGAGGTACGCGCGTAGAAGTGTGCCGCGCGACCCCGGCCGATGGATAGCCCCGGAACGTTTCCGGCAGGTGAGATCTTGGCGACTCGTTCGTGACACCGCCCGGCGGGCCCCGCGCACCCGCCGGGCCCGCCGCCGGGCCCCACGACGACGAGCCACCCGCCACGCCGCGGACGGAACGCGGCGGGACGGGTGGCTGCGGGGGCGTGGTGCGGGGCCTAGATGTAGCCCTCGCGGACCGCGTGGGCGACGGCATGTGCCCGATTGCGCAACTGCAGACGGGTGGTCAGCCCGTGCAGCACGTTCTTGACGGTGCGCTCGGAGTACGACAGCCGGGCCGCGATCTCACCCGTGTCCCAGCCCTCGGCGACCAGCCGCAGCACGTCCGACTCCCGCTCGGACAGCCCCGCCGGCGCATGGCCCGGCATCCCCTGGACACTGCGCTGCAACCGGCCCACCTGGCTGATCAGCCGCCCCAGCAGGTCCGCCGGCAGGTCACCGTCGCCCCGGGCCGCGGCCAGCACCGCCCGGCCCAGCCGCTCGGCGGTCGCCTCCCGGCGCCAGAGGATCGCGGCCACCCCGCACTCCACCGCCTCCAGCAGCTCGGCCTCGCGCATCCGCTCGACCACCAGCACCACCCGCTGGTCGGCGCCGGGGATCAGCCGCCGCAGGTTCGCCATGACGGCGGCGTCCGCCGACTCGGCCAGCAGCACGGTCACCGCCCCCGGCGTGGTCGGCGCCCCCGGGGCCGGGTCCGCCAGCTCCAGGCCCGGGTGGCGGCGCAGCTGCGCCTCCGCACCGGCCCGCGAGATCGGGTCCGCGGCCTGCACGACGACACTGGTCCGGCTACCGCTGGACGGGGGAGCGGCAGACGGGGCGACGTGGCGGGCGGACATCGGGCGTTGCGGCGGCACCATGCGCTGACCGGTCGACGCGGAAGCGTGCCTGGGCACGGCGCGGCGTTCGTGGTCGGTGTGCAGGACAGTCAATCTGGCCCCCTCCTGGAGCGTCCCGGCCCGCCACCGGACGGCCGGTATGCGCGCTGAGGGGCGGTGCATGAACCCGGCGGGCGGTGGCCGTGCGGCGTGCGATGCGGGGACGACGACGGCCCCCCGGTAGGCTCCATGGTCCCCGCCACGGGCGGCCATGACCATCGTGGTCCACCACGAGATCGGCCACCCGACGGCATCGGAGCAGCGCAGCGCCGCACGGACACGCGGACGAGGTGCGCCGCACGGGCCCGGGCGGGGGGCGGTGCGGGGCCCGGCGGGAGGGGTGCCGGGCAGGTCGGGTGGGGATGCTGTGCGGCTCCGGAAGGGGTGCGACGAGAATCACAGCTCTAGCCGAGCCGCTGACACGGCGTCAAGCCGTTTCCCCGCACAACGGGGAAAAGTGCCCGTCCGGTCATCCGGCGGGCGTCGCGGGAGGGAAGCAGATGAGCACCGTCAGGACGCGCGGACACCACCAGGACCGGACCGTCGCCGCACCACCGCACCTCGCGGCCCGCGACTCCCAGCTGCGCCGGATCGCCGCACTCGCCGCCCGCGCCCGCGCCGGCACCGGCGGCGTCCTGCTGCTCACCGGCCCCGCCGGCACCGGCCGCAGCGCCCTGCTCGCCGAAGCCGCCCGCCGCGAGGCCGCCCACGGCAGCACGGTCCTGTGGGCCCGCTGCTCCGCCGACGAAGCCACCACCTCCTACGCCGCCGCCCGCCAGCTGTTCGAAGCCGTCCCCGGCCACGGCACGCCACCCGCCGGACCCGGCCGCACCCCCGGCCCACCGGACACCGACACCGAGCTCTGGGCCCTGCTGCGCCTGCACGCCGCCCACCGCCCCGTCCTGCTCGCCGTCGACGACATCCACCTCGCCGACCGGCCCTCCCGGGACTGGCTGCTCCAGCTCGCCCGCCGGATCGACCGGCTGCCCGTCCTCCTGCTGGCCACCGAACACCGCCAGTCCACCCTCGGCGCCCCGCCCGCCCGCTTCGGCCGCGGCCTGCCCCCGGGACTCGCCGACACCACCCGGCTCGGCCCCCTCGACACCACCGCCGCCACCCGGCTGGCCGAACTCCACCTCGGCCTCGGCGCCCCGCCCGCCCTCGCCGCCGACTGCGTCCACGCCACCGGCGGCAACCCGCTGCTGCTCACCGCACTCCTCAGCGACCTGCGCGACCACCCCGAGGGGCCCTGCCCCATCGCCTTCACCGCCCTGCCCGCGCCGCCGGCCCTCGTCGCCCTCCCGGCCCTGCCGGCACCGCGCGCCCTCGCCGCGCTGCGGGCCCTGCCCGACACCTGCGCCCGGCTGCCCGGCGGTGCCTTCCCCGAAGCCGTCGAGCAGTGGCTGCGCGGCGGCGGCGACCGTGCCCTCGCCACCGCCCGGGTGCTCGCCCGCATGCAGGAGCACCCCGCCGCCCGCAGCGCACCACTGCCCGGCGCCGGCGACCACGACCCCGTTCCGATGCTCGCCGAACTCTCCGGCGCCGACCCCGACCAGATCACCGGCTGGCTCGCCGAACTCACCGCCCAGCACCTGCTCGACGACCCCGGGCCCGGCCGCTGGCCCCGCTTCGCCCACCCGCTGCTCGCCGACGCCGTCCTGGCCGGCCACGCACCCGGCCACCGCGCCCACGTCCACCGCCGCGCCGCCGAGTTCCTGCACCGCAGCGGGGCACCCGACGAACGCGTCGCCGGGCACCTCCTGTTCACCCCCGCCCCCGCCCCGCGCTGGGCCGCCGAAGCCCTGCGCCGCGCCGCCCGCAAGGCCGCCGAGGCCGACCGCCCCGAGGACGCCGTCACCCTGCTGCGCCGCGTCCTCACCGAGCCGCTCAGCGACCGCCGGCGGGGCCTGCTGCTCACCGAGCTCGGCGGCCTGGAGGTCACCCTGGGCCCGGCCGAGCGCACCGCCGGCGTCCGCCACCTCGCCGAGGCCGTCCACCTCCAGCAGTCCGACGAGGGCGTCTTCCAGACCGCCAACACGCTCGGCGCCGTGCTGGCAGCCCGCGGCGACGCCCCCGCCGCGCTGGAGCTGATGGAGGAACTGGCCGAACGCTTCGCCGACCGCGACGACCTCGTGCACGCCGTGCAGGCCGCCGCCGCGCTGATCGCCGCCCACGACGGACACAGCTGGCTCCAGGTGGTCGAGGGCGTCCAGCGGTTCGCCGCCCGCACCCAGCACCGGCTCGCGCCGCCCGCCTACGCGCTGCTCACCGAGTTCGACTCGACCAGTGGCGTGCTCTCCGCCACCGAGGTGGCCGGGCGGGTCAGGGAACTGCTCGACGCCCCGGTCGACCCGCTCTGCCGCTCCTACGTGCTGGTCTCCGCCGCCACCCTCGCCCAGTGGGCCGACCTGCTGTCCGAGGCGGACCGGCTGGTGGCGCGCGGCCTGGCCGCCTACCGGGGGCCGTCGCTCGACCCCGGGTACCAGTGCCTGCTGAGCGTTCGGGCCGAGACCCGGGTGATGCGCGGCGAGTACCAGGCGCTGCTGGACGACCTCGCCCTCACCGAGCCGACCAGCGCGCCCGCCGTGCCCGCCACGCCTCCCGCGCCGTCCGCTCCGGCGCTGCTCGCGGCGCCCGCTCCGGCGACCCTGCCCGCCTCGTGCGCGGCCGGGGCGGCGCCCGCCGCCCAGCCCGTGCGCCACGGGCTGCGGACCGGGGCGCGGGGGAGGGCCGGCGGCGAGGCCGCCGAGCGGTCCGAGCGGTCCGTCTGGTCCTGGTGGTGCGGGACAGCGGCGGACACCGGATCGGGAATCCCCGGCCACGGCGGCGCGGTCGCCGGGGACCCGGGGTGCACGGGGCCGGGCGCCGCGGGCTCCGGCGCCGCGGGCTCCGGCGTCGCGGGCCCGTGCGCCGGGTTCGCCGCAGTCGGTGCCGGTGCCGGCGCCGGCGAAGCGGACGGAGCCGGGAGCACCGCCACCGAGACGGCGCCCGGCCACTACGCGGGCCTGCTCGGCCAGCAGAACGCCCACCTGGTCGCCCAGGCCGTCATCGCCCTCACCGAGACCGGCCGCTACTGGCAGGCCCACGGCCTCGCCCGCGCCGTCGCCGCCGACCGCGCCCAGGGCTCCTGGGAGTGGAACGAGTACCTGTACGCCCGCGGCCTGCTCCGACTGGCCACCGGCGAGCCCGCCGAGGCCCTCGTCGACCTGATGGAATGCGGACGCCGACAGGGCGAACGGCAGGTCCACAGCCCCATCGTCACCCCCTGGCGGTCCGCCGCCGCCGACTGCCACACCGCGCTCGGCGAGCCCGGCCCCGCCGTCGCCCTCGCCGAGGAGGAACTGCGGCTCGCCCGGATCTGGGGCACCCCGCGCACCGTCGGCCGTGCCCTGCGCGCGCTCGCCGCCGCCACCGGCGGCCGGCACGGACTCGACCTCGCCGCCGAATCGGTCGAACTCCTGCGCACCGCCGAAGTGGAGACCGAACTCATCCCCGCGCTGATCACCTACGGCCGCCTGCTCGCCGACGGCGGCCGGCGCGGCGCCGCCCGCCGCGCCCTGCGCGAGGCCGCCGGCCGGGCCGAACGGCTCGGCGCGGTACGGCTGCGGGCCGTCGCCGGGGAGTCGCTGCGCGCCAGCGGCGCCCGCCGCGGCCGGGGCGAACACGCCGGGGCGGAGGCACTCACCGACAGCGAACTGCGGATCTGCCGCCTGGCCACGGCCGGGCACTCCAACGCCGAGATCGCCGCGATGCTGCACCTGGCCGTGCGAACGGTGGAGACCCACCTCACCAACAGCTTCCGCAAGCTCGGCGTCCGGCGACGGGCGGAACTGGCCGGGGCCCTGGAGGCATGACCGGCCCCGAGCGGGCCGGACGGACCACGTCCGCCCGGCCCGCTCAGGCCGCCAGCGCCGCCGCCATCAGCTCCACCTCACGGGCGAGCGCCACCCCCGGATCGGCCCCGTTCGGCGACCAGCGCTGCCAGGTCCGGGCCCGCAGATAACCGTCCACCGCCACCGGCAGCCGCCGCAGGACGATCCGCTCGGCCGCCGGCCCCCGCCCGGCCGCCCGCAACCGCTCCACCAGGGCGTCCACCTCCACCGACGACGGCAGCGCCACCGTCCCCAGGTAGTCGGCCAACTCCTCCAGCTCCGCCCACGGCGGCGGCGCGGGCAACGGATCCGGCACCGGCCGGGACGGCAGCACCGGCGGCGGGGGCGGCCCCGGGGTCAGCAGCGCACCGACCCCGTACAGGGCCGCCACGATCCCCGGCCACCAGGCACCACCGAGCCCCACGAAGTGCAGCACGAGCCCGGCCGCCCCCGAGCCGCACCCGACCAGGTTGCGGGTCGACCCCAGGTAGCCCATCACCCGCCGCCCGCCCGGACCCCCGCTGCTACTGGTAACCACGGATCTCCTCGAACGCACCGTCCAGCGAAGCCGTCCCGTCGAACAGCTTGCCGCCGGTCAGCTCGGCGATCCCCTGCAACTGGTTCTTCGCCGCGTCCCCGAACAGGATCGGGAACACCGGCACCGCCTTCTGCGCCGCCGACAACCCGTTGTAGAAGTTCCGGAAGTCCTTGTCCGACGCGCCCTCGTTGCTCTCGCCGTCCGTCATCACCACGATCGACGTGAACCGGTCGTCCCCCGTCGCCGCCTGCTGCCGGTCGAGGACCTTGTACGCCTCCTGCAGCGAGCTGTACACCGCCGTCCCGCCGTCCGCCGACAACGCCTGCACATCCGCGTTGATCGACGCCAGCTCCTGCTGCGCGCCGGTCGCCGGGACCGTGTGCGTCTTCGTCGACTTCACCTTGGACGCGAACGACAGCAGCGTCACCTCCTCCCGGTTGCGGAACCGCCGCACCCCACGCGGGTCGTCCGCCCCCGTCAACCGGCCCATGGCCGACTTCAGCGCCGCCAACCGGGCACCCGCCATCGACCCCGAGGTGTCCAGCACGTACACCGTCCGCGACGGCCGGCGCAGCTCGTCCTGGTACGAGGCCAACAACCCGTCCGCGACCGCCTTGCTGCCCGGGAACGGCAGCTCACGCCGCCGGTCGGCCGGCAGCGACGACGCCGGCGCCACCCCCGCCGCCACCGGACGGCGCAGCGTCAGCTCCGAGATCCGCTTCTGCACGTCCTCCTTCAGCAGGTACGACGTCAGCCGCTGGAAGGAGTCCCGCTCCCGCTGCGCCGACGAACCGAGCAGCGTCAACGGGTAGTTCGCCGACACCACGCCGTCGATCGGCCGCACCACCGTCAACTGCTGGTCCGCCGCCAGCGTCTTGTTCAGCGACAGCAGCACCGACTCGTAGTTCACCAGCGCCCCGACCCGCCCCTGCTCCGCCCGCGCATACGCCTGCGCCAGCCAGCCGGACGAACCCGACGTCAACTTCTGCCCCGTGAAGAACTGCTTCAACGACGGCGTCGCCTTCTGCACATCCGCGTCCGTCAGCGCCGAGTCCGCCCCCGAGAACGCCGACGCCACCGCCACCAGCGCCGAGAAACCGGAGTTGGACCGCGACGGATCGGCCATCCCGTAGGCCAGCCTGCCCGTCGAGGCCGCGTCCGCCAGCTGCGCCCAGCTCACCTTCGAACCGTCCCCCCAGCCCAGCTCGCCGAGCGAGGCGGAGCGCACGCCCACCGCCACCGGCGACACCATCACCGGCGTCTCGGACAGCAACTTGGACTTCGCCGTGTCGTCCAACCGCAGATAGTGGTTGGACGGGAACCAGACCGCGTCGTACTTGCCGTCGGCCCGGCCCGAGGCGACCGCGTCCGCGCCGTCCAGCGACCCGGTCCAGGAGAACTGGACGGTCACCCCGGTCGCCTTCTGCGCCTCCTCCAACACCGGTGCCATGTCCTGGAGTTCACTGCCGGCCAGGACGCGCAGCACACCCGCCTGCGCGGTCGGCGCGGGCGCGTCGCTCGGCCGGGGCGCCGGCGCCGGCGAGGACGTGCACGCCGTCGCCGCCACCAGCAGGGCCACCCCCGCCGCCAGTACCCGCCCGCCGTGCCGCATCGCGGCCCCCGCCCTGATCGTCCTCATCACCGTGCCGCCTGTCCTGCCGTCGAGCCTGCCGAGTGCCGTGCCGTCCGTCATGCCGTGCGTCGTGCCGCCTGCCCTGCCGCCTGCCGTACTTCCCGCCGTGCCGCCGGTCCTCGTCGCCATGGGCCGGTCACTTCCCCTTGGCCGCGTCGACCAGCTTGGTCAGCATCGTGGGCTCCGCGACCGGGGCCTGCTTCACCCCGGCCGGCTTCAGGTCCGGCGCGAAGGCGGGGTTCTCCCGGCCGGCGGTCTGCAGACCGAAGGCGGCCGGGTCCGACTGGGGCCGAAAACCGTACTTGGCCTCCAGCTTGCGCAGCTTCTCGTTGTCGCGCAGCAGGTTGGCCAGCTTCTGCCCGGCCTCGGTGCGCCCGACGATGGTGTGGTCGGAGGAGATGGTGGTGTCCGGGTACAGCACCACCATGTCGCCGGCGTTCTTGCCCTCCACGGCCAACTGGGCCGCCTGCGACTCGTAGGCGAGCACCAGCGGATTGCCGACGTTCGAGAGGAAGTCCCGGAACGGCTCGTCGCTGCTGCTCTTCTGGATGCCCTGCTTGGAGGTCAGCGCGAGCAGGACGCCCTTCACCTGCTGGACCTCGGCATCGGTCGAGACCACCTGGTGGTTGTTCAGCAGGTAGGAGACGAGCGCGATGTAGAGGGCGCCGGAGGAGGACTCGGAGGGGTCGGTGGTGGTCATGTAGATCGCCCCGCTGAGGTCCGACTGCTCCTTGGCCCCGGTGAGCTCCTCCCACTTCTGGCCGGCCTTGGCCCGGTTGAGGTACTCGTCCATCTTGAGCGTCCACACCCGGGAGTTCTGGTCCTGGGAGGCCAGCCCGTTCTGTGCCAGCACCTTGGCGGTCGACTGGTGGGCCAGGACCACCAGCGGCGAGTAGAACGGGCGGATCGGCGCGTCCTTGAGCTTCAGCTGCCCGCGGATCGCCTCGGCCGGCGACAGGCTGGCGGGGAAGGCGAAGTCGAGCTGGTCGACCTTGCTCTCGCCCATCAGCCACGAACCGGTGGTCTGCACCTCGACCTTGAGGCCCTGCTCGGCCAGCGCCGCCGTCACGTCCGGGTCCTTGAAGAAGTCGCGCTTCTCGGAACCGATCACGCCGGTGACGGTGACAACCTTGGGCCCCGGATCGTCGCCGGGCGTTTTGAGCAGCGCGAACGCCACCCCGCCGAGCAGCACCAGGGCCGCGATCACTCCGAACGCACGCTTCATGCCGGACGATTCCCCCTCGTCGAAACGCTGTCCGGGCTCCCACCCGGGTGACGAGCGTCCCGCCGGGCCGCGAGCGCCGGCCGAAGGCGCGGTGAACCAGGGGTGAACACCCCTTCACGGAATCGCATCGGGATGCGCGGCCGAGGTCCGGCCGCCGCGCGCCGGGGTCAGGACGGTCGGCGGAAGAGGTGGTGGGCGGTGCGTGGCGGACGACGGGACCGTCCGCATGCTCACGGGTCGGGGCCGTCGTCACCGGAGGCGGTCGGGGGGTCTGCGCGTCAACCGGCCGAGCCCTCCGTCGCCCGCTCGGGAGGGTGCGGGCGACGATGTGTCAGATTGTTCAACTCGCCTTCCTGCAAAGGTCATCCCGCTGGACGGACGGAGGTCGATGTTACGCGCCGGTAATGCCTACCCTCAGCAGTATGCGCCGAGCAAAAATCGTCTGTACTCTCGGGCCAGCCACCGACTCGTACGACCAGATCAAGGCCCTGGTCGACGCCGGGATGGACATCGCCCGCTTCAATCTGAGCCACGGCTCCCACGTCGAGCACGAGGAGCGCTACCGCCGGGTCCGCAAGGCCGCCGACGAGACCGGCCGCAGCGTCGGCGTGCTCGCCGACCTTCAAGGCCCGAAGATCCGCCTGGAGACCTTCGCCGAAGGTCCGGTACTTCTCGAACGCGGCGACGAGTTCACCATCTCCACCGACAAGGGCGTCGTGGGAGACCAGAACATCTGCGGCACCACCTACCCGGGCCTCGCCGCGGACGTCACGAGCGGCGAGCGGATCCTCGTCGACGACGGCCGGGTCACCCTGGAGGTCGTCGAGGTGGCCGGCCCGCTGGTCCGCTGCACCGTCGTCGAGGGCGGCCTCGTCTCCGACCACAAGGGCCTCAACCTCCCCGGCGTCGCCGTCTCCGTCCCCGCACTCAGCGACAAGGACGTCGCCGACCTGCGCTGGGCCCTGCGGACCGGAGCCGACCTGATCGCGCTCTCCTTCGTCCGCAGCGGCCGCGACATCGAGGACGTCCACCGCGTGATGGCGGAGGAGGGACGCTTCGTCCCCGTCATCGCCAAGGTGGAGAAGCCGCAGGCGGTCGACAACCTGGAATCCATCGTCGACGCCTTCGACGGCGTCATGGTGGCCCGCGGTGACCTGGGCGTGGAGATGCCCCTCGAACAGGTCCCGATGGTCCAGAAGCGCGCCATCAAGCTGGCCAAGCGCAACGCCAAGCCGGTCATCGTCGCCACCCAGATGCTCGACTCGATGATCAACGCCTCCCGCCCCACCCGCGCCGAGGCCTCCGACGTGGCCAACGCCGTCCTCGACGGCAGCGACGCCGTGATGCTCTCCGGCGAGACCTCCGTCGGCAAGTACCCCGTCGAGACCGTCAGGACCATGGGCCGCATCATCGAGGCCGCCGAACAGGACGTCCTCGCCGCCGGCCTCCCGCCCCTCACCACCGGCACCAAGCCGCGCACCCAGGGCGGCGCCGTCGCCCGCGCGGCCGCCGAGATCGGCGACTTCCTGGGCGCCAAGTACCTGATCGCCTTCACCCAGTCCGGCGACACCGCCCGCCGCCTCACCCGCTCCCGCTCGCCCATCCCCGTGCTCGCCTTCACCTACGAGCCCGCCGTCCGCAGCCAACTCGCCCTCACCTGGGGCGTGGAGACCTTCCTCGGCCCCTTCGCCCCCACCACGGACGAGATGGTCGAACAGGTCGACGCCGCGCTGCTCTCCCTCGGCCGCTGCCAGAAGGGCGACATCGTCGTCATCACCGCCGGCTCCCCGCCCGGCCTCGCCGGCTCCACCAACCTCGTCCGCGTCCACCACGTGGGGACGCTGGACAACTGACCGGCCGGGGGGGGGGGCGGCGCCGGGCACCCCCCCCCCCCCGGCCGTCCTGGTCGGCCACGGCCGTGTGTTGTTGGTGGTGTGGGGGGGGGGCCGGGTGGTGGAGCGGGGGGCGCTGTAGGTGTTGGCGGCCACATCGG
>NZ_JBHVWC010000002.1:251588-266629 GCF_042882445.1 Kitasatospora sp. NPDC058218
TCCTCCCCCCGCACACCCCCCCTCGACGCACCCCACTCGTTGCTGTCTTTCTACACGTGCGGGGTGGTGGGCGCCCCCCCCGCCCCCCCCCCCCCCACCGCCGTCAGTACTTGGGCCCGATGTGGGCGTCCATGAGGGCGACGGACTCCTTGCGGGCGACGGAGACGTTGACGGCGCCGGTGGGGCGGGTGACGGCCTTCCACTGCACGCCGACGGCGTCGAGGGTGTCGGTGAAGAGACGGATGATGTCGGTCGAGGTGTTGGTGAAGAAGTAGCGCGGGTACTCGTAGCGCTTCTCGACGCCGCCGACCGTGCGCGTGGTCCAGTTGGTGATCCGGCAGCCGTCCGAGTGGATCAGGCCCCGGAGGAACTCCCAGGGGTGGACGTCGACGATCTCCTGCTGCCAGGGCGCGAGGGTGATCCGGCGTAGGTGCTTCGGCCCCGGGCCCTGCTGGGGGAAGAGGCACGGCCAGTGCTTGCTCGTGCTGACCACGCTGGTGCACCCCGTCGCACGGACGCGCTGGACCTTGTTGTGCGGCATGACTGCGGCGACTGCCCGTGCGCACTCGTCGATGAGCCCGGGCCATGCGTCCCCGCACGCTATGCGGAGGGCGTGGACGTTGCGGCGGCCCTCACTGATGCAGCCGTCACCGAGGTAGAGGCCCAGCAGGTACGCGTAGTCGGGGCGCGGACGTTGCGGGTCCAGATCGTCGTGGAGTACCGGACAGTCGGCTGTCGGGCGAGCGGCGAGCACCGTGCCCGTCGCCCACTCGCGGATCGCGAAGCGGGAGATGCCGGTGGCGCGGCTGACCTGGCTGAAGGTCAGCCCGGATGCGTGGAGGTCGACTGCTCGCTGCCGTGTGGCCGTGTCGTACATGCGGGCGAGCCTGCGGTACGCAGTGGCACGACAGGCTGAAAGTCGTGCGAATCTTCATTCGAAATAATGAAGATCGCCAACTGTTATGCGATTTAGGCGACCTTGGAATTGAAGGAAAAGTACCCCGGGTGGGATTCGAACCCACGCTGTATGGTGTTTGAGACCATCGCCTCTTCCGCTGGGCTACCGGGGCAACCGCTGAATCGAAGGTTGCCCCCGACCCTGCTTGGTCTCAAACATACCGTGTCTAGGTACCCTCGTGCATGCAGTACCCCGCCGGAACGAGGAGCCCCGTGAGCACCGCCGACGAGCAGGCAGAGCCGCTTGAGACCGACATGCCCCAGATCACCCGAATTGTGATCGCCGAGGACGAGGCGTTGATCCGCCTCGACCTGAAGGAGATGCTCGAAGAGGAGGGGTACACCGTCGTCGGCGAGGCCGGTGACGGGGCGACGGCGGTGAGGCTGGTCCAGGAGCTGCGGCCCGACCTGGCGATCCTGGACGTGAAGATGCCCGTGCTGGACGGGCTCTCCGCCGCCGAGCAGATCCACGAGGCGCACCTGGCGCCCGTCCTGATGCTGACCGCGTTCTCGCAGCGCGAGCTGGTGGACCGGGCGCGGGACGCGGGCGCGATGGCGTACATCGTGAAGCCGTTCTCCAAGAGCGACCTGGTGCCCGCGATCGAGATGGCGGTCTCCCGCTACACCGAGATGCGGACGCTGGAGGAGGAGATCGCGGATCTCACCCAGCGGCTGGAGACCCGGAAGCTGGTGGACCGGGCGAAGAGCGTGCTGCAGACCAAGTTCGGTCTGAACGAGCCGGCCGCGTTCCGGTGGATCCAGAAGACCTCGATGGACCGTCGGATGACGATGGCCGCGGTCGCGGAGGCCGTGATCGAGGAGGGCGAGGCGCAGGACAAGAAGAAGGCCGACGAGGGCAAGCCGGAGGCCTGAGCAGTCCTGAGCGCGGCCCGAGCGGCTCCGAGACGCACGACAGGGGCCCCGTCCGATCGGACGGGGCCCCTGGTCGTTCGGGCGGGTCAGTCCTCGCCGAGGTAGGCCTTGCGGACGGACTCGTCGTGCAGCAGGTCGGCGCCGGTGCCCTTGAGGACGATGCGGCCGGTCTCCATCACGTAGCCGTGGTCGGAGAGCGAGAGCGCGGCCTGGGCGTTCTGCTCGACCAGCAGGATGGTCGTCCCGCCGGCCTTGAGTTCCACGATGGTCGCCATGATCTTCTGCATCATCAGCGGGGACAGACCCATCGAGGGCTCGTCGAGCATCAGCAGCTTCGGCTGGGACATCAGCGCGCGGCCCATCGCGAGCATCTGCTGCTCGCCGCCGGAGAGGGTGCCGGCGGCCTGCTTGCGCCGCTCGCCGAGGATGGGGAACAGGCCGTAGGCGCGTTCCACGTCGGCCGCGATGCCCGCGGTGTCGCTGCGCAGGAACGCGCCGAGCAGCAGGTTCTCCTCGATGGTCATGCGCGGGAAGATG
Source organism: Kitasatospora sp. NPDC058218 (assembly GCF_042882445.1). NCBI lineage: Bacteria > Bacillati > Actinomycetota > Actinomycetes > Kitasatosporales > Streptomycetaceae > Kitasatospora > Kitasatospora sp. NPDC058218. The sequence continues at coordinate 253,956 of NZ_JBHVWC010000002.1, forward strand.
TGCCGGCCCTCGGGGGAGTGGGCGAGCCCGAGCGCGACGATCTTGTGGGCGGGGACGGTGGTGAGGGGTTGGCCGTCGAAGGTGACCGTGCCACCGGTGGGCTTGAGCAGGCCGGACAGGGTGCGCAGGGTGGTGGTCTTGCCGGCGCCGTTGGTGCCGATCAGGGTGGTGACCTCGCCCTGGTTGACGGTGAAGCTGATGCCCTTGACGGCTTCGATCTTGCCGTAGGCGACGCGGAGGTCCTTGACCTCGAGGAGTGCGGTCACTGGTCGGTCTCCGTTGCTGCGGGGGCGGTGCCTTCGAGCGGTGCGCCGAGGTAGGCGGTGATGACGCGTTCGTCGCTCTGGACGGTCTCGCGGTCGCCTTCGACGATCTTCTGGCCCTGGACCAGGACGGCGGTGCGGTCGCACAGGTTGAAGATGAACCGCATGTCGTGCTCGATGACGAGGATGGAGATGCCCTTGTCACGGATGGCGAAGACCAGTTCCTCGGCGGCCCGGGTCTCCTGCGGGTTCATGCCGGCGGTGGGCTCGTCGAGGAGCAGCAGGCCGGGCTCGGAGGCGAGGGCCCGGGCGATCTCCAGCTTGCGCTGTTCGCCGTAGGGGAGGTTGCGGGCGAGGTGGTCGGCCTTGTCGGCGAGTCCGGTGAACTGGAGGAGGTCCATGGCGCGGGCGCGGCTCTCGGCCTCGGCGCGGTGGTAGCCGGGGCCGCGCAGGATGGCGGAGAAGATGCCTTCCCTGGTGCGGGTGTGCCGGCCGACGAGGACGTTCTCCAGGACGGTCATGTTGGCGAAGAGCCGGATGTTCTGGAAGGTGCGGGCGATGCCGGCCTGGGTGACGAGGTGGGGCTTGGGGGGCAGGACGGTGCCGCGGTAGGAGACGCGTCCCTCGGTGGGCACGTAGAGGCCGGTGAGGCAGTTGAAGAAGGTGGTCTTGCCGGCGCCGTTGGGGCCGATCAGGCCGATGATCTCGCCCTCGCCGACGGTGAGGGAGACGTCGTTGACGGCGGTGAGGCCGCCGAACCGCATGGTGACGCCGGAGACTTCGAGCAGGGGCTTGGCGGGGGCGGGTCGGTCGGAGACCGATGCGGGGGCGTCGGTGGTGGTCATCTGGCTGGTCACGCCCCTGCCTTGGTGAGGGCGACGTTGTCGCCGGTGAGCTGTGTGGGGATCGTGGCCTCGTGGAACTCCAGCTGGCGGCGCCGGTTGGGGATGAGCCCTTCGGGGCGGACGCGCATCAGCACGATGAGGGCGATGCCGAAGGCCAGCAGCTGGTAGTTGGAGAGGAATTCGAGCTTCTTCGGGACGAGGAAGAGGAGCGTGGCGCCGGCCAGCGGGCCGCTGATGGTGCCCATGCCGCCGAGGATGACGGCGGCGAGCAGGAAGGCGGAGTTGGGCGGCAGGGCCTCGGCGAAGGTGTACTGGTCGGGGGTGACGGTGTAGCTGACGTGGGCCTGGACGGTGCCGGCGAGGCCGGCGAGGCAGGCGCCGAGGGCGAAGGCGAGGAGCTTGAGCCGGAAGCCGTTGATGCCCATGGCTTCGGCGGCGGTCTCGTCCTCGCGGATGGCGACCCAGGCGCGGCCGATGCGGGAGTCGCCGACCCGGGCGAAGACGAGCACGACCAGGGCGGTGACCAGGAGCATCAGCAGGTAGTAGTTGGAGAACCGGCCGAGTTCGACGCCGAGGACGGTGTGCGGCTTGCCGAGGTCGAAGCCGAGGATCTGGAGGTCGGGGATCCGCGGGATGCCGTTGGAGCCGTTGGTGATCTTGGGGCCGGTGGTGCCGTTGAGGTTGAGCATGGTGATGCGGAAGATCTCGCCGAACCCGAGGGTGACGATGGCGAGGTAGTCGCCGCGCAGCCGCAGGGTGGGGGCGCCGATCAGGACGCCGAAGACCATCGAGACCACGGCGCCGGTCAGCATCGCGGCCCAGAACGGGAACTGGACGTGGATCGGCGAGGCGGGGGAGCCGGAGACCAGGGCGGCGGCGTAGGCGCCGACGCCGAGGAAGGCGACGTACCCGAGGTCGAGCAGGCCGGCCAGGCCGACGACGATGTTGAGGCCGAGGGCGACGGTGGCGAAGATCAGGATGTTGGCGGCGACCGAGGTGTACTGGTCGCTGGTCTGGGTGAACGGGAAGCCCGCGGCCGCGGCGAAGGCGGCGCCGGTGGTGACCGGGCGGTGCTTGACGGTCAGCGCGCGCAGCCGGGCCAGCAGGCCGGCCTTGCCGAGGGCCGGGATCACGGCGGCGGCCAGCAGCAGGTAGGCGATGAAGAGCTCGCCGTACTCGGTGTCGATGCCGAAGGTGATCGCGAACAGGCCGACGGCGAAGGCCGCGACGATGAGCAGGACCTCGACCCAGGAGGGCAGTTCGCGGGCGGCGGGCAGCGGGCGCTCGACGGTGCCGAGCCGGAGCCCGCTGTTGGCGAGGTGGCCCAGCTGGAGCAGCAGGACGGCGCCGGTGGCGATCACGAGGGCGCCGGCCAGGGCGGTCAGCACCGGGGCGACGGGCTTGTCCTCGGGGATGGCGTGGGTGGCGAACCAGGCGATCGGGGCGGCGGGGACGAGCAGGAAGAGCCGCCGGTCGAGGATCCGCAGCGGGACGTGGGTGCGCCGGTCGAGCGGGAGGCCGAGGGTGCCGGCGAGGGCGAGCAGGGAGCCGAGGGCGGCGACCCAGCCGCCGGGGTCGAGGTTGGCGAGGCCGCCGAGGTCGACCGAGATGGCGATGACGGAGAACCAGCTGACGGCGAAGGCGCCGGCGGCGGCGAGCAGGACGGCGTTGTTGCTGCGGGCGGGCGCGATCCAGCGCAGGCCGGGGACGCCCTGGGTGGCGAGCAGCACGGCGAGGGTGAGCAGGCCGGCGATGAGGGCGAGCCACTGGAGGCCGGCGGGGGAGCCGTAGTAGGTGAGGTCGCCGGGGAACTCGTCGGTCCAGGTCCAGGACATGAGGGCGGAGGCGGCGGTGGCGACGGCGCCCAGGCCGGTGAGGGCGGCGGCGGCGCGGGCCGGCAGCGGGATGACCGGGGTGGTCTCGGTGGTCGAGGTGGTGGTCATGGTGCTCACGCCCTGTCCGCGACGCGTTCGCCGAGCAGGCCCTGAGGTCGGACGAGCAGGACGAGGATGAGGAGTACGAAGGCCCAGACGTCCTTCCAGGCGCCGCCTCCGAAGAGGTGCATGCCGGGCAGGTGCTGGATGTAGCCGGTGGCGAGGGCTTCGGCGAGGCCGAGGGCGACGCCGCCGAGCATGGCGCCGTAGATGTTGCCGATGCCGCCGAGGACGGCGGCGGTGAAGGCCTTGAGGCCGAGGATGAAGCCCATCCGGAAGTCGACCTGGCCGCTGCGCAGGCCGTAGGCGACGGCGGCGACGGCGGCGAAGGCGGCACCGATGGCGAAGGCCATGACGATGATCCGGTCGGTGTCGATGCCCATGAGCTTGGCGGTGTCGGGGTCCTGGCTGGTGGCCTGCATGGCGCGGCCGGAGCGGGTGCGGGTGACGAACCAGCCGAGGGCGAGCATGCAGAGCGGGGCGGCGATGATCAGGAAGATGTCGCTGCGCTGGATGGTGATGGAGCCGAGCTCGAAGGGGTCACCGGGGATCTTGGGGAAGACCCGGGCCTTCTTCGCGTCGGGGTAGAACGAGAAGACCAGCTGCTGGAGGACGATCGACAGGCCGATCGCGGTGATCAGCGGGGCGAGCCGGGGGGCGCTGCGCAGCGGCCGGTAGGCGAAGCGCTCGGCGGCGACGGCGGTGAGGGTGGAGACCAGGATGCCGGCGATCAGCATCAGCGGTAGGGCCAGCCAGAGTGTGGTGCCGCCGGGGAGGGCGAGGTAGGCGGTCAGGGCGCCGAAGCCGCCGACCATGACGATCTCGCCGTGGGCGAAGTTGATGAGCTGGACGATGCCGTAGACCATCGTGTAGCCGATCGCGACGAGCCCGTAGAGGGCGCCGAGGATCAGGCCGTTGGCCAGCTGCTGCGGTAGGTCGTGCACCGCTGGGCCTCCGTTGTGCGTGTGGTGGGTCCGCGTGGGTGGTGGATGTGGGGGCGCGCGGGGGCACTCGTGGCGCCCCCGCGCGGGTTGTTCCGACGTGCTGTCGCGTTGCCGACGTGCGGTCGGCTCAGCCGTTCGACGTGCCGACGTGCGGTCGGGTCAGCCGCTGAAGGTGCCGGACTTCTCCACGGCCCACTTGCCGTCCTTGACGGTGTAGACGGTGAGCTGCTTGTTGGTGGTGTCACCGAACTCGTCGAAGGAGACCTTGCCGGTCACGCCGTCGAAGGAGACCTTCTGGACGGCCTCGACGACCTTGGCGCGGGGGCTGTCGGGGAGCTTGCCGCTGTTGGCGGCCACGACGGCCTTGACGCCCTGGATGATGGCCCAGGCGCTGTCGTAGGAGTAGCCGCCGTAGGTCTCGTAGGCGTCCTTGTAGCCGGCCGCCTTGTAGTCGGCGATGAACTTGGCGGCGGTGGGGAGCGCCTCGACGGGCAGGCCGACGGCGGTGGCGTAGTCGCCCTGGCTCTTGGGGTTGAGCTTGATGAAGTCGCCGCTCTGGATGCCGTCGCCGCCCATCAGCGGGATGGTGACGCCGGCGTCCTTGAGCTGGAGCGAGAGCGGGCCGGCGGCGGGGTACTCGCCGCCGTAGTAGACGGCCTCGGCGCCGGAGGTCCTGACCTTGGTGACGATGGCGGCGAAGTCGCGGTCGTCGGGGTTGACGTGCTCCTCGCCGACGATGTTGCCGCCCTGCTTGGTGAACTCGCCCTTGAAGGTGGCGGCGAGGCCGGCGCCGTAGGTCTTCTGGTCGTCGATGAGGAAGACCTTGGTCTTCTTGGCGTCCTTGGCCAGGAACTGGGCGGCGAAGGGGCCCTGGACGGCGTCGGTGGTGGCGGTGCGGAAGTAGGACTTGAAGGGGCGGGCCTTGGTGCCGCTGGCCCACTTCTCGCCCTGGCTGAGGGCGACGCCGGTGTTGGCGGGGGAGATCTGGACGAGGTTGGCGTCGTTGAAGATCTGCTGCATGGACTGGGCGACGCTGGAGTTCAGCGGGCCGACGACGCCGATGACGTTCTTGTCGGCGACCAGCTGGGTGGCGTTCTGCTGGCCCGGGGCGGGCTTGGCGGTGTCGTCCAGGGCCTTGATCTCGAACTTGACGCCCGGGACCTCGTTCTTCTCGTTGGCCTGCTTGACGGCGAGCTCGACGGAGTTGCGGATGCCGAGGCCGAGGGCGGAGAGGTCGCCGGTGAGGGGGGCGTCGACGCCGATGGTGACGGTGGTGGTGGACCCGGCGTTGCCGTCCCCGGACTTCTTCTCGCCGCGGGATCCGCAGGCGCTGATGCTGAGGGCGCCGATTACGGCAATGCTCACGACAACTGCTGAACGGTGACGCACAGGGGTCCCCTTCGGTTCAGGAGGGCGCCGCGCCTGAGTGGCGGGAGCCGGGATGCGCGGTGGGGCTGGCCCACTCCGGTGGCGCGGTGACTGGCCGTGACTCTAGATGCCCCTGAGCGGCTCGGGCAGGGGTGTGGCGAGGCTGTGATTCTCTTGTTATGAGCACACGGAGCGACCGTCTCACTATGTGGTCGTTCTGGTTCGATCGATCCCGCACCGTTGGGCATTTACTCGCTGGTACGCGCATGTAAGGGCCAGAAATGCGGGTGACTCCTGGCCTCACCGATAATCGGACACGACTGTCCGCAGTACAGGTTTCGGGCGTGTGCGTCCGAATATCGGACAATCGAGGGGATGACGAAGAGCTCCCGGGTCGATGCGGCCCCGGAAGCGGTCGAAAGCTCGGAATTTCTACCTGTTACGCAGCGTTACATCCTTGAAAGTGCGCGAAAACGCAGCCGCCCCCTTGTCTGGACCAACGCCTGCCCAGGGCAGTCGAAGGTCAAACAAGAGGGCGGACAAGGGAATTGATGATCGGTCGGCCCGGCTGACGCGCCATTGGCGGGCCGGCCGGGGCGACGGGGCGTCAGAGGTCGCGGAGCATGCAGGTCAGGCGGCAGCTGGTGACCCGCTTGCCGGTGTCGTCGGTGATCGCGATCTCGTACGTGGCGGCGGTGCGTCCCTTGAACACGGCGGTGGCGACCCCGGTGATCAGGCCGGAGGTGGCCGAGCGGTGGTGGGTGGCGTTCAGGTCCACGCCCACCGCGTACCGGCCGGGGCCGGCGTGCAGCATCGCGCCGACCGAGCCGAGGGTCTCGGCCAGCGCGGCCGAGGCGCCGCCGTGCAGCAGTCCGTACGGCTGCTGGTTGCCCTCGACGGGCATGGTGCCGACCACCCGGTCGCCGGAGGCCTCGACGACCCGGATGCCGAGCTTGTCGCCGAGGCGGCCGCCGGAGAAGGTGGCCGGGTCGACGCCGAGCTTGGCGAAGTGGTCCAGCACCTCCTGCGGGATGTTCAGGGCGGGGGCCGCGTCGGGGGCCGCTTCGGTCATGGGGGAGCTCCTGCCGCTCGGGGTCACGTCGTCGTGCTGCCTGTGATCGTACGACCGTCCTACTCGACGGTAGTGATCGCGTCGGGGAGTTGGCGTGGCGGGTCGGCCGCGCCCCCGCCCCGTGTTCGGCTCGCGCGCGCACGGGCACCCCGTGCGCGCGCTCCGTGCCCGGGCTGTGCGGCGCCCCTTTTGTCGGTGCCGGGCCATAGGATCGGTGGCCGGTAGTGGAATCGGCAGGAACGGACGTTGACGTGGCTACGCAGAGTACGGACAAGGGCGCGGCGGGTGGCGGCGGGGCGCGGCCCCGGCTGATGCTGCTCGACGGGCACTCGATGGCCTACCGGGCGTTCTACGCGCTGCCCGTGGAGAACTTCAACACCTCCACCGGCCAGCCCACCAACGCGGTGTACGGCTTCGCCTCGATGCTCGCCAACACCGTCCGGGACGAGCGGCCCACCCACCTCGCGGTGGCCTTCGACCTCTCCCGGCAGACCTTCCGCTCCGTCGAGTTCCCCGACTACAAGGCCAACCGGGCCAAGACGCCCGACGAGTTCCGCAGCCAGGTCCCCCTGATCGGCGAACTCCTGGACGCCATGCGGGTGCCGCGGATGACGGTCGAGGGCTTCGAGGCCGACGACATCATCGCCACCCTGGCCACCGCCGCCGAGGCGGCCGGCTTCGACGTCGACATCGTCACCGGCGACCGGGACTCGCTCCAGCTGGTCACCGACCACATCACCGTCCTCTACCCGACCAAGGGCGTCTCCGAGCTCACCCGCTACACCCCGGAGAAGGTCGCCGAGAAGTACGGCGTCACCCCCCGCCAGTACCCCGACCTCGCGGCCCTGCGCGGCGACCCGTCCGACAACCTGCCCGGTATCCCGGGCGTCGGCGAGAAGACGGCCGCCAAGTGGGTCAACCAGTTCGGCTCCTTCGACGAACTCGTCGCCCGCGCCGACGAGGTGAAGGGCAAGATCGGCGAGAAGCTGCGGGACAACCTGGACTCGGTGAAGCGCAACCGCGTCCTCACCGAGCTGGTCCGCGACGTCGAACTCCCGCTCGGCGTCGCCGAGCTGGGCCGTGCCGCGTTCGACCGCGAGGCCGTCGCCGCCCTGATGGAGTCGCTGGAGTTCCGCAACGCCAACTTCCGCGACCGGGTCTTCGGCATCGACCCGGCCGCCGCCGAGCCCGAGGCCGCCGCCGAACTCGCCCCCGGCGTCGAGGTGGACGGCGAACTGCTCACCGACCCGGGCACGCTGGCCGAGTGGCTGCGCCGGCACGCCGACGCCAAGGCCCCGGTCGCCCTGGCCGCCGTCTACCAGTGGGCGCTGGGCACCGGCGAGGTCACCGAGATCGCGCTGGCCGTCGGCGAGTCCGCCGCCTGGTTCGACCCGGCGCTGCTCGCCGAGGAGGACGAACGCGCCTTCGCCGCCTGGCTGGCCGACCCGGCCGCCCCCAAGGCCCTGCACATCGCCAAGCAGGTGATGCGCGCCTTCGCCGAGCGCGGCTGGACGATCGAGGGCGTCGTCGCCGACACCGCGCTCGCCGCCTACCTGGAGAAGCCCGGCCGCCGCACCTTCACCCTGGAGGTGCTCGCCGAGGAGTACCTGGCCCGCTCGCTCGCCCCGGCCGCGGTCGCCGAGAGCGGCCAGCTCGCCTTCGACGCCCCGGAGGAGGCCGACGGTGTCGACGCCACCGCCGCCCGCGCCCAGGCGCTGATGCTCCAGGCCCGCGCCGTGCTCGACCTCGCCGCCCTCTTCGAGACCCGCCTCGCCGAGGTCGGCGCCACCGAGCTGCTGCGCGACATGGAACTGCCGATCGCCGCCCTGCTGGCCCGGATGGAGCGCACCGGCATCGCCGCCGACCGCCCCTGGCTGACCGGTCTGGAGGCCCAGTTCGCCGCCGAGATCCAGCGCGTGGTGGAGGAGGCGCACGCCGCCGCCGGCCACGAGTTCAACCTGGGCTCGCCCAAGCAGCTCCAGGAGATCCTCTTCGGCGAGCTGGCCCTGCCCAAGACCAAGAAGATCAAGACCGGCTGGACCACCGACGCCGACGCGCTCACCTGGCTGGCCACCCAGACCGACAACGAGCTGCCGGTTATCCTGCTCCGCCACCGCGACCAGGCCAAGCTGCGCACCACCGTCGAGGGCCTGCTCAAGACGGTCTCGCCGGCCGGGCGCATCCACACCACCTTCAACCAGATGGTCGCCGCCACCGGCCGGCTCTCCTCGCAGGACCCGAACCTGCAGAACATCCCGGTCCGCACCGAGGAGGGCCGTGCCATCCGCCGCGCCTTCGTCGTCGGCGCGGGCCACGAGTCGCTGCTGACGGCCGACTACTCCCAGATCGAGCTGCGCATCATGGCCCACCTCTCCGAGGACGAGGCCCTGCTGGAGGCCTTCGCCACCGGCGAGGACCTGCACACCACCGTCGCCTCCCAGGTCTTCGAGGTCCCCGGCGACGCCGTGGACGCCGAGATGCGCCGCAAGATCAAGGCGATGTCCTACGGCCTGGCGTACGGGCTCTCCGCGTACGGGCTCTCCCAGCAGCTCGGCATCAAGCCCGCCGAGGCCCAGGGCCTGATGGACACCTACTTCGAGCGCTTCGGCGGCGTGCGCGACTACCTGCGCCGGGTCGTCGACGAGGCCCGCGCCACCGGCTACACCGAGACCCTGCTCGGCCGCCGCCGCTACCTGCCGGACCTCAACAGCGACAACCGCCAGCGCCGCGAGATGGCCGAGCGGATGGCCCTCAACGCCCCGATCCAGGGCTCGGCCGCCGACATCGTCAAGATCGCCATGCTGCGGGTCGACGAGGCGCTGACCGCCGCCGGCCTCACCTCCCGGATGCTGCTCCAGGTGCACGACGAAATCGTGCTGGAGCTGGCCCCCGGCGAGCGCGAGCAGGTCGAGGCGATCGTCCGCGAGCAGATGGCCGGCGCCTACCCGCTGCGCGCCCCGCTCGACGTCTCGGTGGGCGTCGGTGCGAACTGGGAGGCCGCCGCGCACTGACGCACCGTCAGCAGGCCCCGGGCGGAGCCTCGTCGAGGCGGCGCCCGGGGCCTTCTCGGCACCGGGGAGCGGTCCTACCCTGGCGGGTATGCCTGCCGATGAGCTGATCCGCCGCGGTCGTGACGACAGCACCGTCGATCTGGTCTTCGAGTCCGGTGGGGGTTCCTGGCCCGCCGCCGCGCGCCTGGTGCTGCGCATGCTCGCCGTCCTGCTCGCCGTGGGCGTCGTCTTCCTCCCCGCCGGCATGCTGCTCGTGGAAGTCGCGGTGATCGTCGGCGCCACCCTCGTGGGCGCGGTGACGGTCGGCGCGGCGCTGTGGGTGTCCGCCGTGCTGGTCCTGTGGCCGTTCGTCGCGGCCGGCGAGCTGCGGACGGTCCGCCGGGTGCAGTTCGCCCCGGCCCGGAACCCGACCGAACTGCGATTCGTCCGGGGTGCCCGCGCCGGCGCCTGGGCCCCGATCTCCGGACTGCGGCGCATCCAACTGGACGAGACCGTGGAGGAGCCCTACGAGGGCGACCCCGCGCCGGCCGGCCGCACCCTCGACATCACGGTGGTGACCCTGACCGGCGACGACGGCCGCCCGCACCGGGCGCCGGACGGTACCGATGCCGACGCGCTCCAGCGCTCCCTGGAGGACCTGTTCGGCCCGGCCGGCGTCCCCGTCCTGCGCCGCACCGAACGTCGCGTCCGCCGCAGGCCCCGGCCCTCCTCCGGCGGCGGCTGGAGCTACGGTGGCTCGGGCTCGGCCAATTCTGGCGGGGGCTTCTCCGGCGGCGGGTGAGCCGGGGGCCGCCCACCGGCGCCCCACCCACCGCCGTGCCGCCGGAGCAGCGGTCCTGAGCGCCGGTAGGAGGTCGCGGACCACCGTGCTGCCGTCCGCGCGCCCGGGAGTCCAAGGGGGTCCGTCGGGGTCCGTCGGGATCCTCCGCTCCATCGCGGTGGCTCCGGGGGGTTGATACCGGGTCAGGGAGCCTCTTCACTTGTCATGGCGCCGCCCCCTTGATCGTGGACGTGGCACCACCGCTCCGATGCTCCGATGCTCCGACGCCTCACCCGACGAGTCTGGAGATCCCCTCATGTCCCAGTCCCGCCTGCGGCGCGCCGTTGTCGCGCTGACGGCCCTGCCCCTGCTCGCGCTCGGCGCGGGCCAGGCCGTGGCCGCCCCGGCCCCGGCCCCGACCCCGCCCCCCGCCGCCTCCCAGGTGACCGCGATCGAGGACGAGGTCGCCCGCGCCCTGGCCGCCTCCCTCGCCGACCCCGCCCTGCGCGAGCGGCTGCGCTCGGCCACCGCCGCCGCGCCCGCCGGCGCCGAACTCGCCCCGCTGGCCGCCGGGCTGTCCGGCGCCACCGCCCGCGGACTCGCCGCCGCGACCGCCCGCGCGGACCGCGCGGTGGCCACCGCCAAGGGCCTCGGCGACCTCGGCCCGCTGCTGCGGGTCCAGCTGGCCGACCCGTCGATGCGGGCCGCCCTGGAGGCCGGTACCGAGCCGCTGGTGGCGATCGCCGGCACCGACGAGCACGCCCGCACCGTCCGCGCCTACGACACCGCCGGCCGGGTCCGCGGCCTGGATGCCACCACCCTGCCCACCCGCCCGGTCTACCTGGTCGACATCGACACGGCCAAGGCCCTGACCGCCGGGATCGACCTGCTCCAGCGCGAGCTGACCGCCCGCGGGATCGCCCCGGCCGCTCCTCAGCCCTCCTCCGCCCAGGCCGCGGCCGGCTGGTGGGGTACCAAGATCACCTCGGTCGAGGTGAACGACGACGAGGAGCCCTGGTTCAAGGGCGCCGCCGAGATGTTCAGCCTGGTCTCCGGCTTCGGCCCGGACGGCAAGGTCCGGGTCGACTCGGTCGCCATGCCGTACCTGCAGTACGACGGCACGGTGTACTACCCGAACCAGATCCTGGTGAACTGGTCGAACTACAAGTACAACCTGGCGGACGTCGTCCTGATGGAGGACGACGGCGACACCAACTACCTGGCCCTCGCCCAGGCCGTGGCCGCCGTCCTGCTCACCATCGCCGACCAGGGCGCCTACATCCCGCTGGTCAACGCCGTCCTGGCGGCGCTGCCCGCCTCCTGGTGGGTCGACGACCCGGACTACGTCGAGTCCTGGTACACCCTCGCCCGCAGCAGCTCGGGCCGCCTCAACGGGGCCCGCGGCAACGGCTGGATGACCGTCGAGCCGTACTGGGTCAGCCAGCTCTGACCGTCCTGTCCCGACCCGGCCGGGTCGGCGCCGCGCGTCGCCGCGCTCCGTCGGCCCGGCCCGGTCGGGGCACAGTTGATCAACCCCTGTGACGGGGGCAATTCCGTACTACCGTAAGCCCGATGACAACGGAATCCACTGCGACCGACCGGCCCACCTCCCTGGCCGGGGCGCCGACGCTCCAGGCCCGCAACTCCGCCGCCTTCTGGACCGCGACCGCCCGGAGCCGTGGGCACGAGGTGATCCGGCGCCGCGGATTCGTCGCCGCCGACGGCGACGAGCGTGCGGGCCTGCGGATCCTGATCCAGGAGCCCGACCTCGGCCCGGCCGAAGTGGCCGAGTTGAGCGAGCTGACCCGCCGGGCCGCCGGCCCGGTGATCGTCGAGGACCCGTTCGGTGCGACCGACCTGAGCCACCTGGGCATGCGCAACTGGCAGATGCCCATCATGCTGCGCCTGCCCGGGCCCGTCGCCGACCCGGCGCTGGACGTGATCCGGGTGCAGCGGCCCGAGGACCTCCGGGCGGCCGAGCGGGTCGTGATCGAGGGCTTCGAGCTGGACGGCTTCGAGCCCTACCGCCCCGGCGAACTCTTCCCGACGACCCTGATCGAACAGCCGGGCGTGGACGTGTTCATCGCCTCCGCCGACGGCCTGGTCGCGGGAGCCGGCGTGAGTGTCCTGGCCGACGGCGTCGCCAGCCACTACTGGATCGCCACCTCCTCGGCCTTCCGCTCGCGCGGCGTGGGCCGGGCCGTCATGCTCGGCGCCCTCGCCCACCTGGCGGACCTCCCGGCCACCCTCACCGCCTCGAAGCTGGGCAGGCCGCTGTACGAGTCGCTGGGGTACACGGTCGCGGCCCCCTCGACCTGGTGGGCCTCCTCCTGAGCGATGGCGCGGTGGGGGGGGCGTGGGGGGGGGGGGGGGTCCCCCCCCCCGGAGAGGCCCCGGGGGGGGCGCGGGGGGGGGGGGAATTCGGGGGGGGGGGGGGGGGGGCGCCCGCGGGCCCAGCAGGAGGGGGGGCCCCCGCC
>NZ_JBHVWC010000003.1:0-86986 GCF_042882445.1 Kitasatospora sp. NPDC058218
TCGGTGGACCGGCGGCTGCGCGGCGGCGCGCCCGGGCCGGGCCCCGGCGCCGCCCCCCCCGGCCCCGGCGCCCGCGCGCGCGGTGTTCGTCCGGGGGGGGGTCGGCGGCCGGGTGCGCTCTGTCTACGCGGCCGGGCGGTTCCCCGGCCGCCGGCTCGTGGTCGTACAAGGTGACGGTCACGGTCGGGTCCAGGTCTGGTCACGCGGAGTGCGGTGTGCAGGAGTGCTCCCCACGGCCCGCCCGACTGCGGGGCGGGCGAGCCGTGGGGTGCGGCCCTGGCCGGGCCGGCGGCGCGTCCGGGGTGCGCCGTCCGGTCCGGCCGGGGCCGGCCGGGTGGACGGTTGGCACGGGGGAGCCGACCGGCCACCCGGGGTCTGCGGGTGGTGAGGGTGGAGCGGTCCTGCGGTGGAGCGGATGGAGCAGGTGAAGCGGGTGGAGCGGTCCGGATGAGCGACGAGCCCGGGGGGTTTCGCTCGCCGCTCATCCGGAGTTCTGGGGTTACCTCCTGGGGGAGGCGTCGGCGGACTGCCCGGAGCGGTCGGGTTTCGGCAGGACACCGGGGAGCGTCGGCACCGCGGTCGGCAGCGGGCCCGTCCCGCTCCCGCCTGAGCCGTTCTTCCCGTCGTCGTTCTTGCCGTCGTCCTTCCTTCCGTCGTCCTTCTTCCCGCCGTCGGTGCTGCCGGGGCGGGGCGGGGACGTGGCGCCCTGGCGGTCGTCGTCCTTGCGCCGCAGGACCTCCCCGCAGTACTCCTCCACCTTCTCCGGCCCGCCGGCCGCCGTGACCAGCGCGCCGAACTGCGGGTCCGTGACCAGCAGGCGCGGGCGCTCGCCCTTGCCCTTCCGGTCGGTGTAGCCCTGGCAGAGCGCCACCAGCGCGGCCCTGGCCTGCTGGCCCCTGGTCTCCGTGGAGGCCGGGGGCGAGTCGCCCGGCGACGGTGGCTTCGCCGCACCGGTGGACGGACCGGCGGTGGACGCCCCGGCGGACGGCCCGGCGGACGGCCCGGCGGTCGACGGCCCGGTGGAGGGCCGGCGCGTGGACGGACCGCCGCCCGGGGCGGCGGACGAGGCGCCCGGGGCGGCGGACGAGGCGCCCGGGGCGGAGGAGGCCGTGGCGGGCGCCAGCAGCGAACGCCTCGGCTCCTCGGAACCGCCGCCGAGCCCGGACGGCAGGTTGCCCGTCCCGGCCGCGACCGCCACACCGCCGAGCGCAGTGGCTCCGAGCACGACGGCAACAGCCTTCGTACTGAAGGCCCTGGCCAGCGCGGCGGTTGCCATCGATCGTCTCCGGACGGGTGCGGATGGAGCGGGAACAGCAGGGACGGGCGCGAGACGGGCCTCCCGGAACGCGGCCAGGGCGGCCTCCTCACCGGCCAGTTCGTCCGCCACCGCTGGGGCGGCGGCGGCGGCCAACACGTGGGCGACCCCCGTACACCCGGTACTGGCATCCGGTCCGGTGAGCGAGGCGTCCTGGCCGGCCGACGGTCCGCCCACGGCACCGCCGAGCAACTGCTCGGCCGTGTCACGGTCGATCCGACGGGATCGGTTGGTGCTCATCTCATGTCCTTCAGCGTCGCGGCCCTGCGTTCTGTCACACCCTGGGGGGGAATTCTTTTCGTGCCGTCCTCCGCGCTCCGCCCGACGCCTCTCCCGGCACTCCCCGCCCCGGCCGGTCCGGCACGCCCTGCCGGCGGCTGGGCCGGCTGCCCGGACGGCCCCGTCGCCGGCCGCTGCGCCGGAATCCCCACACCCGCCGCGAGGGACTGCTCCAGCAGCTTGGCCAGCCGCTTCAGCCCCCGGTGCGCGGCCATCCGCACGCTGCCGGACTTCTTGCCGAGCACCCGCGCGGCGCTCTCCGCGTCCAGTTCCATCACGACCCGCAGCAGCACCGCCTCGGCCTGGTCGCGCGGCAGCCGGGAGATCAGGGCCAGCGCGTCCGCCGTGCCGACGGCGGCCAGCGCCGCACCGGCGGTGTCCTCCCCCGCGGCCAGCTCGGCCAGGTACTCGAACGGCAGGTCCGCGACCGGGCGGCGGCGGCGGGCGCGCAGGTGGTCCAGCGCGCGGTTGCGGGCGATGGTGGCGGCCCAACCGCGGAACCCGTCCCCGTCGCCGGAGAAGGTCCGCAGGTCGCGGGCGATCTGCAGCCAGGCCTCGGAGGCGATGTCCTCGGCGTCCTGGGCGTCCTCGGGCCGGCCCCCGACCAGCACCCGGAGGTAGCGGAGCAGGCCCGGCTGGACGCTCCGGAACAGCAGCCGGAACGCCTCCTCGTCCCCGTCCTGCGCCGCCCGCACGGCCTCCGACAGGTCGGCGGCGGCGCCCGGCCCGGCGGGCGGGTCCGCGGGCGGTCTCGCGGGCGGGGTGGACGGCGGGCCGGGCGGGGGGCCGCCGGACATCGGTGCCGGTCCGGACCGGCCGACGGGGTTGTCGGTGCCCGCTCCGGGGCGCTCTGCACTCTGCACCCGCCACATCATGCGCCATGCGCGCCGTCCGGCCGACCCGCCCGGCCCTCCGCGACGCGCTCCCGCACCCCCGCGCTCCCCGCTCGCGGGCCACCGCCCGCGCCCCCTGCCCTCCGGTACGCCCCGGCGGAGGCCGCTCGCGCCCGGGGTGCCGCCCGCGGCTCGGTCGGGGGCCCGTCGGCTCGGTAGGGGGTCGGTAGGGGGCCGGTAGGGCCGGTGTCGACCAAAGGCGCAGGGTGCCGGGCCCAAGGGCCCCCGGGGCGCTGCCCTTCGCCCGCAGCCCGGTCGGGGCCCGCCTGCGACCGTGGGAGGTGGGCGTGGGACTCCCGGACCGACCCCGCCGGGACCGCCCGCCCCGTGGCCCGGCCCGGGTCCGTGCCGGCCCGGGCCCGTACACCCGCCCGCCCGGCACCGCCCGCGTCCACCCGGGCGCGCGCCCGGGCCGCCGTCGCAGGACCGACAGCCGCCGCGGCCGGCCGACCGGCCACCACGACCCGCCGGGTGCCACCCGCCCCCGGGCACGACCGCCCCACGAGGGATGAGAAACGCGATGACGACCGCCCACGAGCTCTACGCGAAGGGCCTGCGCGACCACCTCGCGCCCGCGCTGCGCGCCCTGGGCCTGCTCGGGTGGCGCCGGACGTTCAGCCTCCCCGACGAGACCCACTGGGCCCTGCTCGGCCTGGTCGAGCAGGGCGGCCCGAGCGACCCGAGCGGCGCGGTGACCGGTCCCGCCGACGGCCCGGTGCGCTACACCTTCGACCTCAGCGTGGTCCGCAGGGCGGACTGGGCCGTCGCCGCCCTCCCCGGCCCGCGCCCCGACCCCCGCACCGTCTACGGCATCGAGACCTGGCGGGCCCGGATCGGCGAGGTGCTGCCCGTCGGCGAGGACGTCTGGTGGGAGGTGCTGCCCGGTCCGCGCTGGCGGGTCGCCCTGGACGACTCGATCGCCGCCGTCCGCCACTACGGCCTGCCCGAGCTGCTGCGCCGGGTCGAACGGGACCGCGGCGGCACCGGCGAGACCTACCTGGACCCCGCCGACCTGGAGCAGGTCAACACCGTCCTGCTGGCCGCCTCGGTGGCCCGGATCCAGCGCGCCGAACTGGTCGACAAGGAGCTCGTCCTGACCGGCGCCTGGACCAGGGCGGACGCACTCGCGCGGACCGTCCTGCAGGGCGTCGCCCACGGGTTCCTCTCCGCCGGGGACGAGCGCTTCCACGTGGTGCGCTGCCTGGACACCCTCGGCCGCGAGCTCTGGACCGTCGACCCGCTCGCCGAATGAACGCGCAGGTCAGCGGCGCTGTCATGGTGCGCGCCGTGACAACTGTCATGCGGATCCCGCAACGGACGACACTGCTCTGACGGAGGGTCGGCTCGGGAGACTGGAGGCACGACGCGGGCACCCGGCCCGCAGGTCGAGCACCAGCCCGGGGAGGAACCCACCATGAGCCAGACCCTCAGCACCCCTGCCGCTTCCACCGCCGTCACCGCCACCACCGCCAAGGCCCCGAACCCGCTGGCCGCCACGCTCCGCCCGCTCGCCCTGGACGTCGCCGCCCCGCTGGCCGGCTACTACCTGCTGCGCTCCGCGTTCGGGATGAGCGAGTTCGCCGCCCTCGCCTGGAGCGGCGTCATCCCCGCCGGCCGGACGGTCGTCGGGCTGGTCCGCGAGCGCAAGCTCAACCTGTGGGCCTCGATGATGCTCGGGGTGAACGCGGTCGGCCTGGCGCTCACCACCGTGACCGGCGACGCGCGGCTGATGCTCGCCAAGGACGGCGCCCTCAGCGGCACCCTCGCGCTGGCGATCCTGGTCTCCACCCTGCTCGGCCGGCCGATGATGTCCCCGATGCTGATGCCCTTCCTGACCAAGGGCGACCAGGCCCGCTCCGCCGCCTGGCAGCGGCTGGCCGACGGCCGGGCGGCCCGCTCGCGCTCCTTCCGCCGCTACGAGCGACTGTTCTCCGGCATCTGGGGCACCGCCCTGCTGACCGAGTGCGCGGCCCGGGTGGTCGGCGCCTTCACCCTGCCGGTGTCGACCATGGCCTGGCTGTCCACCGTGTTCCTGATCGGCGCGATCGTCGCCGGGTCGGTGCTCGGCCACCGCGCCGCCGACCCGATGGAGAAGCTGGTCCGCACCGAGGCCGCCGAGCCCACCGGCCGCTGAGGACGCCCCTCGCACCACCGGCAGCACCCGCACCACCGCCCGAACCCGCGCCGCCCGGCTCCCTGCTGACGGCCGGTCGCACAGTCCAGGAACCATCGGGTCGGCCCCGGAGTCCTCATATAACGAGGGGGTAACGGGCCCCCGGCGAGGAACGGGGATCCTGATGAGCCGGACGCACGAGCTGACCACCACCGAGGACCGCACGCTCGTCTGGGACGGCTGCCTCAACGTCCGCGACCTCGGCGGCCTGCGCACCGGCGACGGCACCCGCACCGCCCACGGCGCGATCGTCCGCGCCGACAACCTCGACCGCCTCACCGCCGAGGGCTGGGACACCCTCCTCGACCACGGCATACGCACCGTCGTCGACCTGCGCAACATCGAGGAGTACCGGCCGCTCCTCCCGCTCCCCGACGACGTCGAGCTGGTCCGCGTCCCGCTGGACGAACTCGCCGGCCCCGCCTGGTGGGAGACGTACGGACGGCTGGACGGCACCCCGCTCGCACTGCGCCCCTACCTCGACCACTGCCCGCGCGCCGCCGCCGAACTGATCGCCACCGTGGCGGGCGCCGGGCCGGGCGGGCTGGTCGTGCACTGCGGCGCCGGCCGTGACCGCACCGGCCTGGCCGCCCTGCTGCTGCTCGCCCTCGCCGGCGTCGAGCCGTCCGAGATCGTCGCCGACTACCTGCTCAGCTCGGCCAACGTCCGCCCGCTGTACGGCATGCTCGGCCTGCCGGACCAGTACCGCAGGATCGACGCGGTGCTCACCGAGGCCGGCACCACCGCCGAGGCCGCCCTCCACGCCACCCTGGACGGCTTCGACCCGGCCGGCTACCTGCTCGGCGCCGGCGTCGACCCGGCGGACATCGCCGCCGTCCGCGCCCGCCTGCTGGACTCCCGGCCGACCGACGGACGGCCCGCCCGGCACTGACGGACCGTCGGGTCCGGACCGGCCACGAACGAACCGGCCACGAGCAGACCGGCTACCAGAGCCGGTCGATCTCGCCCGGGTGCAGGGCGATCCGGCTGTCCGGGAAGTCCGCGCGATGCCGGCGGGCGCGCTCCGTGAAGAAGCCGGCCATGGTCACCTTGTCAAAGCCCTCCTGGTCGCTGGGGAACGGCAGTCGGGGCGTCCCGCCGACCAGCACCGCGCCCGGCAGCCGCTCCCAGCCGGCGCCCTCGTAGAAGTGCTGGAGCACCCGGTCGCAGGTGAAGAGCCCGAGGTCCGCGCCGCTCTCCGCGACGACGGCGCGGGCCGCCGCCACCAGCCGCCGCCCGTACCCGCGGCCGCGCTGCACCCGGTCGGTGACCACGGCGCTCAGCCCGCACGCCGCGTACGTCCGCCCGGCGTGCTCCAGCCGCTTGGAGAGCAGATCGAGCGCCGCGACCACCCGGGCGCCGTCCAGCAACAGCATCGACACCGGGCGCAGCGCCGGATCGTGCACCGGCGCGGTGGACGGCGCCGGCGGGCCGGGCCAGGCCTGGTCCTGCAACTCGGCGACCTGGAGCTTGAGTTCCCCCGGCACCGCGGTCTCCGGCAGCGTGACTATGCGCATGCCCCTCCCAGGGTCGCCTCCGCCGGGTCTGGCAGACTCCGGGCGTGATCTTCCGTACCGCGACCCGCCAGGACCTGCCCGCCGTCATCGCGCTGCTCACGGACGAGGACGGGGTGACCGACCCCGCCACCGTCCAGGTCGACGAAGCCTACGCCCGCGCCTTCGCCGCCGTGGACGCGGACGCCCGCAACGAGTTGCTGGTGCTCGACGAAGGCGACGGCACCGTGCTCGGCTGCCTCCAGCTCACCTACATCCCCGGCCTCGGCCGGCACGGCGAGGAGCGCGCACTGATCGAGGCCGTCCGGGTGCGCGCGGACCGCCGGGGCGGCGGTCTCGGGCGCGAGCTGCTCACCCGGGCCGTCGGGCGGGCCCGCGAGCGCGGTTGCACCCTGGTCCAGCTCACCAGCAACAAGCGGCGCACCGAGGCGCACCGGTTCTACGCCTCACTCGGTTTCGCGCGCAGCCACGACGGGTTCAAGCTGTCCCTCTGAGGGCGGGCCGGGGCGGGCGACCCGGGGCGGGCGACCGGCCGGGCGCCCGTAAATCGTTCGCGACCGTTCGGCCCCGGCGGAGATACTCGGGCCATGGTGCGATTCTCCGACTTCGACACGCGCAACTACCCGACCGTGGACGTCCGTACGGGCTACGCCCAGTGGGTGGAGACGTACGAGAGAACGGTCGAGGACGCCATGGACCTCGCCGTGCTGGACCGGCTCGCGACCCCCGCCTGGGCGGAGGTGACGCGCGCGGCCGACCTCGGCTGCGGCACCGGCCGCACGGGCGCCTGGCTGCGCGGGAAGGCCGCCGACGGCCTGGTCCTGGACGGGGTGGACCTCACCCCCGAGATGCTGGCGGTCGCCGAGGGCAAGGCCGTCCACGACAGCCTCACCGAGGCCGACGTCGCCGCCACCGGGCTGCCGGGCGGCGGCTACGACCTGGTGATCTCCTCCCTGATCGACGAGCACCTGGCCGACCTCGGCCCGCTCTACCGGGAGGCGTTCCGGCTGGCCCGCCCGGGCGGTCGCTGCGTCCTGGTCGGCCTGCACCCGTACTTCATCATGGCGGCCGGCATGCCGACCCACTTCACCAGCACCGCCGGGGACGACATCGCCATCACCACCCACGTCCACCTGGTCTCCGACCACCTGAGCGCCGGGCTGGCGGCCGGCTGGCGGCTGGTCGAGATGGCCGAGGCGGTCGTGGACGACGCCTGGATCGCGCTGAAGCCCAAGTGGGAGAAGTACCGCAGCCACCCGGTCTCGGCCGCGTACGTCTGGGAGAAGACCGCCTGAGCGCAGGCCTCCGCGGGGCTCCTGGGCACAACTCCCACCATCGTCAACCGATGGTTGACGATGGTGGGGTCGACAACCTACGGTTGACGCATGGAGAATCCCGTTGTTCCCAAGACCACTCCCCTGCGCCTCGACGACCTGATCGACGCGATCAAGAAGGTCCACTCCGACGCGCTCGACCAGCTCTCCGACGCGGTCATCGCCGCCGACGCCCTCGGTGAGCTGGCCGACCACCTGATCGGCCACTTCGTCGACCAGGCCCGCCGCTCCGGCGCGTCCTGGACCGACATCGGCCGCAGCATGGGCGTCAGCAAGCAGGCCGCCCAGAAGCGCTTCGTCCCCAAGGACCCGGGGGCGCCCAGCGACCTCGACCCGAGCCAGGGCTTCAGCCGCTTCACCCCCCGGGCCCGGCACGTCGTGATGGCCTCCCAGGAGGAGGCCCGCACGGCCGGCAACGCCGAGATCGGCACCGTGCACCTCCTGCTCGGCCTGCTCGTCGAGCCGGAGGGCCTGGCCGTCAAGGCGCTGGCCGCCCAGGGCATCACCCCCGAGGCCGTCCGGGAGGCCTCGGCCGCCGCGCTGCCCGCCGCCGTCGAGGAGGTGCCCGGGCTCATCCCGTACGACACCGAGGGCAAGAAGGTGCTGGAGCTGACCTTCCGGGAGGCGCTCAAGCTCGGCCACAACTACGTCGGCACCGAGCACATCCTGCTGGCGCTGCTGGAACAGGCGAACGGCACGGGCCCGCTCGCCGACCTCGGCGTGGACAAGCCCGAGGTCGAGACCTTCACCGCGGAGGCCGTGGCGGCCTTCATCGCGGCGAGTGCCGCCTCGCCGGAGTGACCCGCTCTCGTGGGCCCCGGTCCGCCGGGGCCCACGACCGCTCAGAAACCTGACACGTGCGTGGAGATGATCCGCACCCGCCCGTCGGCGGCCGCCTCCATCGCCGCCCGCAGTCGCAACGAACGTGCCGGGCCGAGGAGTTCGAGCGCCTCCTGGTCGGTCACCCAGCGGTGGTCGTCCAGTTCGCCGGCCGGGAGGGTCACGGGGGTGCCGTCCGGGACGGTGCCGAAGTCGAACAGGAAGTGCTCGGCCGGGTGGTCGAGATCGCCCGAGGGGTGGGTCCAGGAGACGGCGAGCAGCTCGCCGGCCGGGCGGACGATCCCGGTCTCCTCGGTCAGCTCCCGCTCGGCACACTCGACCGGACCCTCACCGAGGTCGATGGTGCCGCCCGGGAACTGCCAGTGCTCCCGGTACCCGGCCTTCACGATCAGGATCCGGCCGGACTCGTCCCGCAGTACGCAGCCCGCGGCCGCGTAGATCCGCGGCAGCGACGCCAGCCACTCTTCGCGGGACTTCAACGGCTCAGCCGACACAGCGGGCCTCCTCGGGCACGGGGATCTCTGCGCCCACTCTGCCACCCGCCCCGGCACCGGGCCTCGCCCGACGGGACGAGACCCGTCCGGAGCGAGACCCGTCCGGAGCGAGGCCGGTCCGGAGCGAGCGGTCAGGCCTGGCCCAGGAGGTGCTCGACCAGCCGGTCGAAGCTGGAGTTGAGGCCCGCCTCGGCCTCCGGGCCGCAGTACATGGCCGGCACCTCGGTCTGGTGCAGGACGGCCCTGGTCCGGCCGTCACCCAGGTCCGTCAGGGTCAGGGTCGAGCGCAGCCCGACGCTGTCCTCCTTGAAGGCCAGCAGCTCGCCCGGCCGGATGTCGGTGATCTCACCCGTCACCGGGTAACGGTCCCCGGTCGCCTCGATGACCATGGTGCTGTCGTAGCGCCCGCCCACCTTCGGCTCGATGGTCACGGTGTCCAGCGGGACGTGGGTGCCGACCGGGCCCCAGAAACGGACGAACTGCTCGGGCTCGGTGTACGCCCGGAAGACGACCGCCGGGGCGGCGGGCAGCTCGCGGGTGATGGTCAGCTCGTTGAGGTTCTCGGTCATGGTGTGTCCTCTGCGTTCTCGCGGTGCGGTGTGTTGCTTTCACAGGGGTAGACCGGGGCCGGCCGCGAAACTCATCGCTCCGGCGGAAGGTTTTTCGAGAACTTCTTCGAGAACCTCTTCAAGGGCTCCGGCGAGGGCTTCTTCGACCGCTCCGGCGCGGGCTTCGGTGCGGTGATCTTCGGCAACTTCGGCGCGGGCCGATGAGCCGGGGCCGCCGGAGCGGTCTGCCCTGCATGAACACCCACCCGAACACCCACCCGCACGCGAACCCGACCACGCGCCCGAACGCCCGCCGGGAACCCCTCACCGGCCCGGCACTGACCTGCGACGTCGGCGCCCTCACCGCCCCCGACCTGGCCGTCGTCGACGCCCTCGCCCGGCTCCGGCTCGCCGCCGGGCGCCACGGCGTGCGGGTCGTCCTGACGAACGCGAGCAGCCCCCTGCGGGAGCTGCTCGCGTTCAGCGGCCTGGCCGGCGTCCTGCCCGTCGAGGGGGCGCTAGGCGTCCAGCCGGGGCGGGAGGCCGAAGAGCGGGAAGAGGGTGTCGGTGTCCAGGAAGTTGGTGAGGCCGGTGATCCGGCCCGCTGACACCTCCAGCACGATCAGCGCCCACGGCTCGTGCCCGCCCGCCGGGCTCGGCCGGTACTGCCCGAAGGCCGGGCTGCCGTTGGCCTCCACCGGGACGAGCCGCGAGCCCCGGCAGCCGTGGCCCGGGCCGAGCATCCACTCGCGGATGTCGGCGTGCCCGGTCAGCCACAGCTCGTACGGCGGCATGTTGAGCGTGACGTCCTCGTGCAGCAGCGCCGCCAGCCCGTCCATGTCGTACGCCTCGAAGGCGCTGACGTAGCGGGCCAGCAGCGCACGGTGGTCGTCGTCCAGCGCGGGCGCCGCGCGGGTGGCCGAGGCGTCCGCCGCGAGCACCGACCGGGCCCGCTGGAGCGCGCTGTTGACGGAGGCGACGGTGACCCCGAGCAGCTCGGCGACCTCGGCCGCCTTCCAGCCCAGCACCTCCCGCAGGATCAGCACCGCCCGCTGCCGGGGCGCGAGCCGCTGCAGCACCGCGACGAACGCCAGCCGCACGGACTCGCGCTGGGCCGCCACGTCGGCCGGGTCCCCCGTCTCGGGCAGGATCCGGCCGTCCGGCGCCGGCCCGATCCACGTCACCTCGGGCAGCTGGGCCTCGGTGGCCGTGGCCACGGTGGACGGCCCGGCCAGGTCCATCGGTCGGGCCCGGCCGTTGCGGCCGTTCAGCGCGTCCAGGCAGACGTTGGTGGCGATCCGGTACAGCCAGGAGCGCAGCGCGGCCCGGCCCTCGAACCCCTGGTGGCCGCGCCAGGCGCGGACCATCGTCTCCTGCACCGCGTCCTCGGCCTCGAAGACCGAGCCGAGCATCCGGTAGCAGTAGCCGGTCAGCTCCGTCCGGTACCGCTCCAGCTGGAGCTCGACCGGCTCGTCCGTCATCAGGTCGGCCATCGTGCGCGCCCCCGTGTCCTCGCCCCGCCAATGATCACGAGGAAGGTACCGCAGGGCACCGACAACCGGGCCGACCGGAGCGGCCGGGCGGCCCGGTCAGCCGGCCTTGGGGTACTCCTGGCCCGAGTCGAAGGAGGCGGTCACGATCTGCCACACCTTCGGGAACTCCGCGCCGGAGATGCCGGTCGGGTTGAGCGAGTAGACCACCTTGCGACTCAGGTCCTTGGTGGCGAAGACACCGCTGGTGTAGCCCGGCCGGGAGCCGGTCTTGCCCCAGACCTGGGTGCCGTTGGGCAGGGTCGCGCTCATCAGGCCCTTGCTGAAGCAGGCGTGGCCGGCGGTCGGGCCGATCTCGCAGTTCTTGTTGCGGTGGTTGGGCACGTCCGGCACGTCGAACAGCTCGGCCTGCTGGGCGGGCGGGAGCAGCCGGCCGCGCAGCAGCGCCGTCATGAAGCGGTCCAGGTCGGCGGCGGAGGAGATCATGCCGCCCTCCGCCCACGGCCAGGGGCTCTGCTCGGTCACGTCCACCCGCTGCCGGACGCCGTCCGGGCCGGTGACGTCCAACGAGGACGGCGCGTGCGGGCCCGGCAGGGCGAGGTCGTCGCGGTCCGGGACGACGGTGTCGCGCAGGCCGAGCGGGCGGGCGATCCTGGTCTGCACCTCCCGGGCGAAGGACCGGCCGGTGACCTTCTCGACCAGCATCCCGGCGACGAGGGTGTTGACGCCGTTGTACTGCTGCGCGGTGCCCGGCGCGAAGCCCATCGGCTGCGTGACGGCGTCCGCCACCACCTGTGCGGGCGTCCAGGAGTCGGCCTTGTGCGCGACGAACCAGCTCTCCGTGCCGTCCCCGGAGGTCAGACCGCCACCCATCGGCAGACCGCTGGTGTGGTCGAGCAACTGACCGACGGTGACCGGCGGGTAGGACGCCGGCAGCAGCCCCGGCAGGTACTGCTGGACGGTGCCGTCCAGGTCGATCCGCCGCTCGGCGGCGAGCTGGAGGACGACGGTGGCGGTGAACACCTTGGAGATGCTGCCGATCCGGAACCGGGCATCCGCCGGCACCCCGGCCCCCGCCGTCCCGGACCACTGGCCGCCCCGGCCGCCGACCCGGACCAGCGCGCCGGTGATGCCCTCGCTCGGCAGGTCGGCGAGCGCGGCCGCCAGCGCCGCGCGGTCCGGCTGGCCGGCCAGCCGGACGGCGACGGCGGCCGAGCTCGCGCCGCCCGCCGGTCGGTCGTCCGCCAACGCCGGGGTCGCGATGCCCGCGATCCCGGCGGCCAGCAGTGCGCCGGAGACGGCGAGGGTGCTCCAACGGCGGTTGCGTACAGGGGTCTTCATCGGCTTGCTCTCCACGGTGGCTCGTCCGGGGTGACGCTCTGTCCGGGAACGAGTCTTGTGGGAGCCGGGCACACCGACCATCCGGGACGGCCCCCCAGCCGCCCCGGAGTCGACCCCGAGACACCCCCGGGGTATTTCTGAGCACGCGTCAGGGGCGGGCGCCGCGATCGGCGCCCGCCCCTGACGAAGGCGACCGGCTCAACACGCCTCTCGGCGTTCCTCCCGGTGCACCCCTCAGTGCGCGGAGTGCTTCTCCGCACCACGGTGGCGGTGGCCCTTGAGTTCGGCGTGCATCGCGGGGGCGGAGTGCATGGCCGCCGTCGCGGCGTCCTGCCCGCCGTGCCGGAAGGCACCGCCGGAGCCGGACCCGGCGGCGGCCCGTGGCGCACCGGCACCGAGCTTCGGGGGGAGCGGCCCGGGGCTCGTCGCCATGCCCCGGCGCTCCAGCAGGTCCTGGGTGCCCCGGCGGAGCTTGTCGGTGCTGCTCGGTGTTCGCTTGGTCATCGTCGACCTCCCTTCGGCGGTCACCGGCCACGGGGGCGTCGACCGGGAGGCCGCACGGGCGTTATGTCCGGAATTCAGCCGGGTTACACCTGACCGCAGCCGAAGACGTCGGGCCGGACGGGCGGCCCGGGCGAGGGCCGGGGGCTCAGCGGGAGCCGGGACCCCGGGCCGGAGCCGGGGCTGGGGCTGGAGCCGGGGGCTCAGCCGATTACCTCGTGGACGAAGCACCAGCGCCAGTCCTCCCCCGGCTCGTACGAGCGGATCACCGGGTGGGAGCTGTTGTGGAAGTGCGCGGTGGCGTGCTTCTGCGGCGAGAAGTCGCAGCAGCCGATGTGACCGCAGTCCAGGCAGACCCGCAGGTGCACCCAGTCCCGGCGGCCCGCGGCCAGGCAGTCGGCGCAGCCGTCGGTGGGCGGCAGGGGCGTGATGTCCTGGGGTGCCGCGTTGAGGTCTTCGCAGGCGCTCATGCACGCAGAGTAGTGACGGCCGCCCCGACCGGACGCCCAAGACACGCCCGGGGCGCCCCGGCTCGACGCCCCCGGGCAGTCCGTACCGGTCCGCCCGGACTCACTCCGCGGCGACCGGCGCCCCCGGAGCCGTCCAGCTCGCCAGCATCGCGAGCTTCTGCGCGGTCGGCGAGCCCGGCGGGGCGGTGTAGGTGACGAGCAGCTGGTCGGCGGAGCCGTTGACGGCCAGGGTCTCGTAACCGAAGTCGAGCACGCCGACCAGCGGATGGCGGATCAGCTTGACACCGTGGGTCTTCTGCTTCACCTGGTGGTCCGCCCAGAGCCGGCGGAACTCCTCGCTGCGCACCGACAGTTCACCCACCAGCGCGGCCAGCCTGGCGTCCTCCGGGTACCGGCCGGCGTCCAGGCGCAGATAGGCCACCGTCTCGGCCGCGACCGCGTCCCACTGCGGATAGAACTCGCGGGCCGCCGGATCGAGGAAGGCGAGCCGGGCGGCGTTGCGCTGCTCCGGCGCGAGGGCGGAGAAGCCCTGCACCGCGTCGCCGAGGGCGTTCCAGGCGAGCACGTCCATCCGGCGGCCGAGGACGAAGGCCGGCACCCCGGCCATCAGGTCCAGCAGCAGCCGGGTGCCCTCCCGGACCTGCTGCCCGCCGCGCACCGCGGCGGCCGGGCGCGGCGGGCGGGCCAGCGCGTGCAGGTGCGCGGCCTCCACCTCGTCCAGCCGCAGCACCCGGGCCACCGCGGCCAGCACCGCGTCGGAGGCGCTGGCGCCCCGGCCCTGCTCCAGCCGGATGTAGTAGTCCACGCTGACCCCGGCGAGCTGCGCGACCTCCTCGCGGCGCAGGCCCTGCACCCGACGGCGGCCGTGCGAGGGCAGGCCCACCTCCTCGGGCCGGATCCGGGCCCGGCGCGAGCGGAGGAAGTCCCCGACGGTGTTCTCCATGCCCGCAGCGTAGCCCCGGGTCCGCGACGCGAGGGTGGTACGGGCGTTCCCAGGAACGGCACTCCCAGGAAGGGCCTTCCCAGGACATCGGCGGCCCTGGATGGCCCGCCCGGGCCCGCGCAGAGTGGTTCCCGTCAGCACGACCGCAAGGACCACGCACGAAGGTAGGACCTCATGAGCTACGCCGCCCTCGCCACCCGCACCGCCGTCGTCACCGGAGCCGCCAGCGGCATGGGCGAGGCCACCGCCCGCCTGCTCGCCGCCGGTGGTGCCCGGGTCGCCCTGCTGGCCCGCCGGACGGAGCGGCTGGACGCGCTGGCCGCCGAGATCACCGCGGCCGGCGGCCGGGCGCTCGCCGTCACCACCGACCTGACCGACCAGGCCTCGGTGGACGCCGCCGTCAAGACCGTCCACGACGCGTACGGCCCGGTCGACCTGGTCGTCAACAACGCGGGCGTGATGCTGCCCAACCCCGTCGCCGACGGCCGGCTCGACGAGTGGACCCGCATGATCGACACCAACCTCACCGGCGTGCTGCGGATCATCCGCGCCTTCACCGCCGACCTCGTCGCGGCCGCCGACGAGGGCCGCACCGCCGACCTCGTGAACGTCTCCTCGATCGCCTCGCACATCGTGTTCCCCGACTACGCCGTGTACGGGGCCACCAAGGCCGCGGTCACCCAGCTCTCCGGCGCGCTGCGCACCGAACTGGGCCCGCGCGACGTCCGGGTCAGCGCCATCGAGCCCGGGCTGACCGACACCGAGCTCGGCGGGCACATCGACAACCCGGTGCTGCGCGAGCAGCTGGGCGGGATGTTCGACGCGATCCCGGCGATGACCGCCGAGGACATCGCCGACCTGATCGCCTACACCGTCACCCGCCCCCGCCACGTCAACCTCCGCCACCTGGTCGTCCTGCCGACCCGGCAGGCCTGAGCCCGGTCGGCCCCACCCGGGTTCCCCCACCGGCCGGTGGGCCGCCATGGGAGCATGCCAACCGTGGCGATCGTGGCGGGGAGTACGAACAGCGACACCGGCGGTGCCCGGACGGACGGCCCGCCCGGGCCGGCCGGCGTACCCGGGCCGGCCGGTTCCGGCCTCCCGCCGGACATACCGGCGGCCCGGCCCGGCACCCCCGGGCCGGCCCCCACCGGCCGGATCCGCCAGCCGGTGGCACTGATCCGGCTGCTCGTCGGCCTCGCCGCGATCACGCTGACCCTGCTGCTCGCCGACTACGCCCGCGCCACCACCAGCGGCATCGCCGCCGACGTCGCCCAGGCCGCCCGGCTGGTGCCGCGCCCGCTCGCCGCGATCGCGGGCGGCCTCTCCACCGCCGCCCTGCTGCTGGTCCCGGTCTGGTCGGCGGTCCGCCGGCTGCTCTCGGCCGTGCCCGAGCGGCGGCGCATCCTCCAGCACCTCTCCGACGGCCTGCTGGCCGCCGTCCTCGCCTACGGCGCCTCCCTCGCCGTGGACCTCGGGGTCGACGAGCTCGCCCCCGCCTCACTGGTCGCCGCCATCACCCAGCCGCTGCCCGGCCACACCCTCGCCCACACCGAACCGGTCTACGGCTACCTCGCCCCCGTGCTCGCCTTCATGACCGCCTCCGCCGCCCGCGAGCACCGGGTCCCCCGGATCGTCCTTGCCGTCTCCGCCCTCGCCGGGCTGGCCGCCGGCTACGCCACCCCGACCGCCCTGCTGCTCGGCCTGCTGATCGGCTGGACCGCCGCCCACGGCACCCTCTACGCCGTCGGCACCCCCGACCCGCGGCCCCGGCCCGCCCAGCTCCTGCAGAGCCTGCGCGAGGCGGGCCTGCGCCCCACCGCCGCCCACCCCGCCGGCCCCGACCGCTACCTGGTCCGCCAGGAGGCCGGCCGCCCCGACCTCGACGTCCAGCTGCTCGACCGGCAGGCCGTCACCGCCGCCCTGGTCCAGCGCGCCTGGCGCCGGCTGCGGCTGCGCACCGCCCCGCACCCCCGGGCACTGCGCTCGCTGCGCACCGGGCTGGAACACGAGGCCCTGGTCTCCTACGCGGCCGTCGCCGCCGGCGTCCGCACCCGCCGGATCGCCGCCACCGCCGGACTGGGCCGCGACAGCGCCCTGGTCGCGTACGAGTACCTGCCCGGCCGCACCCTGGACCAGCTCGCCGACGACGAGCTGACCGACCGGCTGCTCACCGACACCTGGTCCCAGCTCGCCCTGCTCCAGCGGCGGGAGATCTCGCACCGGGCCCTCGTCCCCTCCTCGCTCCTGGTCGACCGGGCCGGCGCGGTGCACCTGGTGGACCTCGCGGACGGCGACATCGCGGCGAGCGAGCTGGTGCTGCGCTGCGACATCGCCCAGCTGCTCACCACCCTCGCCCTGCGCGTCGGCGCCGAGCGGTCGGTGCGCACCGCGGTGGCGGTGCTCGGCCCGGACGTCGTCGGCGCGGCCCTCCCGCTGCTGCAGCCGATCGCCCTCGCCCGCACCACCCGGACCGCCCTGAAGCAGGCCGCCCGGGCACGCTGCGCAGCCCTCGCCCCGGCCACCGGGAGCGGCGCGGGCACCGGAGTGCCCCGGCCGGCCGGGGCCGGGAGCGGCGCGGGCCCGGCCGACGCCCCCGCCGCCGTCCCTGGAACCGCCCCTGCCGTCCCCGCCGCTTCGCCACCGCCCGGCGAGCTGCTGGACGCCATCCGCGCCGAAGTCCTGCGGACCCGGCCGCAGGCGCCCGTCCGAGCGGTGAAGGTGGAGCGCCTGCGCCCCCGGACCCTGCTGGCGGTGGCCGGCGGCGTGGTCGCCGGGTGGCTGCTGCTGCCCCAGCTGTTCGCGTCCGAGCAGAACCCGATCGCCGCCGTGGCCGACGCCGACCCGCTCTGGCTGGCGCTCGCCGTGCTGGCCGCGGTCGCCAGCCACTTCACCGCCGCGATGGGCTTCGTCGGCTTCGTCCCCGAGCGGCTCGACTTCCGCAACGCCGTGCTCGCCCAGCTGGCCGGCTCCTTCGTGAAGCTGGTCTCGCCCGGCGGCGTCGGCGGAGTGGCCCTGAACACCCGCTTCCTCCAACGGGCCGGCATCCCGACCGCCCAGGCGCTGTCCAGCGTCGGCGTGGGCCAGCTCTTCGGGCTCGTCCTGCACCTGTTGCAGCTCGGTGCCTTCGTCTACCTGCTGGACCTGGAGCCCGGCGGCTCCGAGCTGGACGCGCTGCCGGCCGTGGTGAGCGGCCTGGCCGGGGCGGGGGTGCTGCTGGCCGGGGTCTCCGCCGTGCCACCGGCCCGCCGCTGGCTGGCCGCCCGGCTGCGGCCGCTGACCTCCGAGGTGCTGCCCCGGCTGCTGGAACTGCTGCGCAGCCCCGGGCGGCTGGCCGTCGGCGTGACCGGCCAGCTGCTGGTCTCGCTCTGCCTGGTCGCCTGCCTGTACTGCTGCGTCCGGGCGGTCGGCCGGGAACCGGCCTTCGCCTCGGTGGCGGTGGTCTTCCTGATCGGCAACGCGGTCGGCAACGCGGCGCCGACCCCGGGCGGGGCCGGCGCCGTGGACAGCGCACTGGTGACGCTGCTGGAGCACACCGCGTCGATGGAGGAGGGCGGCGCGCTGGCGGGCGTCGCGCTCTTCCGCCTGCTGACCCTGGTGCTGCCGGTGCTGCCGGGCTGGGCGGCCTTCGCCTGGCTGCAACGGCGCAGAGCGCTGTGACCGCCTGAGGCCGGTCCGCGCACCCCCGCTCCCGGCGCTCGCGCTCGGCCACTCCCGGTGCTCGCGCTCGGCTACTCCCGGTACTCGTCCTCGTCGAGCTCGACGACCCGGCTCTGCTCGGCGACGTCCGCGACCTCGGTCGCCGGGTCGGCGCCGAGCGCCCGCCGCTCCGCCAGCTCGTCGTACTCGTCGCCCTCGTCGGCCTCGACGTCCGGTTCCACCGCCTCGGCGACCTCGGCCGGGTAGTCCTCGTGATTCTGCGGCATGGCGTCCGTCCTCGCTGCTCGGAGGCTCCCACGGGGCCCGTTGGGGGTACTGGAAGTATCCGTCGGCGGCCGCTCGGACGCGATGCGCCACCGGGCCTTCGGCGTGTTGTCCGGTCCCGGCCCGCCGACCGCGGACCACCTCCCGCCTGCCCGGCCGTCCGCGCGCAAAACGGGGCCGCGGCCACCGGGGGTACGATCAGTGCCGTACCAGCAGGGCTTACCCTCACCCACCCGGTGGCCCCGAAGCCCTTACGAACGACGGGGAAATCATGTCCGGCTCGCACTACTTCACCGGTGCACCCGAGGTCGCCAGCGAGCGGCGTCCGATCACGGTCACCCTGCCGGACGTCACCCTGGAACTGACCACCGACGCCGGCGTGTTCTCCCGCAGCCGGCTCGACCCGGGCACCCGGATCCTGCTGGAGCACGCGCCGCCGCCCCGGGTGCGCGGCCCGATCCTGGACATCGGCTGCGGCTACGGCCCGATCGCGCTGACCTGGGCGACCAGGCGCAAGCGGCTGCCGGTCTGGGCGGTCGACGTGAACACCCGCGCGCTGGAGCTGGTCCGGCTGAACGCGGAGGCGCTCGGCCTGGGCAACGTGCAGGCGGCGCTGCCGGAGGACGTCCCCGAGGACCAGCGGTTCGCGGCGATCTACTCCAACCCGCCGATCCGGGTCGGCAAGGCCGAACTGCGCCGGCTGCTGCACCAGTGGCTCGGCCGGCTCACCCCGGACGGCTCGGCGTTCCTGGTGGTCCAGAAGCACCTGGGATCGGACTCGCTGCAGAAGTGGCTGAACGACCAGGACTACCCGACCACCCGCGTCACGTCGGTCAACGGGTTCCGAATTCTGGAAGCGCGGCCCCGCCCGGAGGGCGCGGGCCCCGAGAGTGGACGAGGTACGACGTCGTGAAGCAGCTCCGCGGGACCGAACTGAAGCGGCTGCACCGCCAGTGGCGGCGCAGCAACGAGTTCCGGCTCGCGCTGATCCTGGAGAACCTCCAGTCCCCGTTCAACGTCGGCTCGGTCGTCCGGACCGGCGCCGCGATGGGCGCCGAGAAGCTGTACCTCACCGGCGACACCCCGTCGGTGCGCTCCTCCGGTGCCCAGAAGGCCGCGATGGGCACCGACAAGTACCTCAAGGTGGAGCACTTCCCCACCGTCGCCGAGGCGGTGACCGCGGCCAAGGCGGACGGCTTCAAGGTGGTCGGTCTGGAGCTGGCGGACGACGCGGTGCCGATGTTCGCCGCCGAGCTGACCCCGGCGGTGGCCTTCGTGCTGGGCCACGAGGACCGCGGGATCACCCCCGACGCGCTCGCGCTCTGCGACCAGGTGGTCTTCGTCCCGCAGCTGGGCCGGGTCGGCTCGCTGAACGTCTCCGCCGCCGCGACGGTGGCCTGCTACGAGGCGCGCCGCCAGGGGTACGCGATCAGCGGCACCCCGGACGGCAGCGACGCCGGCGGCCTGGACCTGGACCTCGACGACGAGTGACCCCGGTGGGAGAGGGCGGGCGCCCTCTCCCACCGGCGGCTCGTACCGCCCTTGCCCGTTGGGGCTCGTACCTCTCAGACCTCGACCAGCACCTTGCCCCGGTTGGCCTCCCGGTCCACGTAGAGGCTCCGGTAGGCCTTCGGGATCTCGTCGAAGCCCTTGTGGACGGTCTCGTGGTAGCGGATCTCGCCACGCCGGACCAGCCCGCCGAGGTCCTCGTGCATCGCCGCCAACTGCTGCTCGTCGAACCACTCCTGGGCGAAGATCCCACGGATGGTGGTGCGCGGGAACATGATGTACGGCAGCAGCCGGGGCCCGGTCAGCTCGCCGTTCACCGTGGTCGCCCACTGCCAGCAGACCGCGACCCGGCTGTCCACGTTGAGCATGGTGAACACCGCGTCGGTGACGGTGCCGCCGAGGTTGTCGAAGTAGCGGTCGACGCCGTCCGGAACGGCGAGCAACAGCGCCTCCCGGACCTTCTCGGCATCGTCCGCCTGGTCGTAGAGCACCACCTCGTCGAAGCCGAGCTCCTTCAGGTACGCGGCCTTGCCCGCCGAAGCGGTGGTGCCGACCACCCGGCCGGCGCCCGCGCGCTTGGCCAGCTGACCCACCAGGGTGCCGATCGAGCCGGAGGCACCACTGATCACCACGGTGTCGCCGGGCCGGACCTCCAGGAACTTGGTCAGCGTGCCCCAGGCCGTCATCCCGGGCGCCCCCATGATGCCGAGCGCCGTCGAGAGCGGCAGCCGCTCGTCGTACTGGGCCGGATCGAGCCGGCGGTAGGCCGGGAAGAGCATCGGGAAGATTCCGGTCTTCCACACCTCCTCGGCGCCGTTGTGGACGAGGTGACTGCGCCAGCCGCCGAAGCCCTGAACGAGGTCGCCCACCCGGAAGGCGGCCTCCGGCCCGGCCTCCAGCACCTCCATGATCGAGTCCGCGCCCATGTGGTGGCCGATCGGCGTCTCCAACGCGAGGCCGTTCTGGTACGGGTCGACCGAGACGTACCTGGTCCGGAAGAGCATCTCGTCCGGCCGGAGCCTGATCTCGACCTCCTCGACCACCTTCCGGTAGATCCGGTTGACGTCCGGCACCCCGTCGAGGTGCTCGCGGACCACCCACTTCTCGATCTTCATGCCAGGGCCCCTGTCGAAACGGTACTGGTGGACGGGATCTCCTCGACCGGACCGGTCTGCTGCTTCGGCGGCCGGGCGACGGGGAGGATCAGATGGGTGGGCGGCGGCGCGCTCAGGTCGATCTCGGCGTGGAACTCCCGCCCGTCGTCCCGGCAGATGAACTGCATCACGTGCCGGCCGGCGGCGGCCGCCCGGATCAGACCGCCGATGGTGGCCCAGACCCCGGAGAGGTAGAAGTCGGAGAGCCCCGGGAGCACCGGACCGTTCTTCTTGATCTCCTGCTCCACCGTCTCGCTGCCCTCGACGAACGGGTTCCAGCCCGGGAAGGTGCCGTCGTAGACGCCGGTGTAGCGGACCTGGGTCAGCGGGGTCGAGACGTCCGCCACCGAGACGGCGCCCTTGAAACCGGGGAAGCGCTCGTCCAGGAAGGAGACGATCCCGTTGCGGACCCTGCGCTTGGCCGCCATGTACTCCCGGCCGTGCTTGACCGGCAGGGTGTGCAGCTCCTCACCGCGCCGCACCCGGGAGGACTGCTCCGGGCCGTCGTGCAGCGCCCGCCAGGGGTCGATCTCGGAGAAGTAGGTGGCGAACACCACGGTGGACTCCCGGGGCGCCAGCTCCGGGTAGTGCCGGGTGCGGAACTGCACGTTCATGCTCGGGCAGCGGATGCCGGTGAGCTCGGCGGCCTGCTGCTCGTCCAGGAGGTAGGTGGTGCACGGGTCGCCCTCCGGGAAGGGCCGGCGCAGACCCAGGAAGAGCGCGACGTACCCGGGCGACAGCTGGCCCGGTTCGTCGATCAGCGAGGTGTAGAGCCTGCGGTAGGTGTCGTTCAGGTAGCGGCCCTTGAGCAGCTTCATCACCGTCGTGTGGCCGTCGGCGGCGGAGACCACGATGTCGGAGCGGAACTCCCGCCCGTCGCTCAGCCGGACGCCCACCGCCCGGTCGTCCTCGACCAGGATCTCCTCGACCTTGGCGTTGTACGTCACCTCGCCGCCGAGCTTGCGGTAGCGCTGCTCGATCGAGCGGGCCAGCCCGAGCGAACCGCCCTCCGGCACCCCGGCGGCCTGGTTGGCGTGCGAGGCGAGCTGGAAGTAGAAGGGCAGCACCGGGAACGCCGGGTGCTTCTCGTAGAGGATGAAGTTGAACGCCTCGCGCAGCAGCGGGTCGCGGAACCGCTGGGAGTAGTCGGTCATCAGGACGGTGATCGACTTCCGGATGGTGTTGAAGTACGGGAGGAACGAGGCCAGCATCCGCCAGCGCTCGATCCGGCCCATCAACCCGACCGGCTTGAGGAACGGGTAGACCGCCAGTGCCTTGCGGAACGTCCGGATGCCGTCGCAGAACTCCCGGATCGGTGCCGCGTCGGCCGGCGAGATGCCCAGCAGATGGGCCTCCAGCCGGTCGGGGTCGGAGTAGAAGTGCACCGCCCGGCCGTCCCGGCCGCGGACGATGTTGAACACGTCGAAGTGCCGCATCTCCTTGCCCTGGAGGGCGCCGAGCTCCAACCAGATCTGGTACATCTCGTTGCCCGGGCCGTTGCCGAGCAGCCAGCTGATGCACCAGTCGAAGGTGAAGTCGCTGCGGTCCCAGCCGGTGCAGGAGCCGCCGGGGATCTCGTGCATCTCGAAGACCTGGGTGCGGTACCCGTTCATCTGGGCGTAGCAGCCGGTGGAGAGGCCGCCGAGGCCACCACCCACGATGATCATCGTTTCTCGTCGGCGCCCTGCCGGCGGTGTTTGCCGTGCCAATTCCCTGGCCTTCCTCGTGGTCGTGCCGTTTGCCGTTGCGCTTGCCGCCGCGCGTCTGCCGCTTGTCGGTTGCTGCTTGCCGCTTGCCGCTGCCGCCGCGCGTGTCGCGGTTCGCGGTGCCCGCCGCTTCTCGTCTGTCGCCCGTCGCCCGGGGGCGCCGCTCACCAGGCGATCGGTAGCGCCTGCAATCCGTTCACCATGGCGTCCGCCTTCCAGCGCAGCTCGTCCTCGGGAACGGCCAGCCGCAGGCCGGGCAACCGGTCCAGCACGGTCTCGATCGCCACCTGGAGCTCCAGCCGGGCCAGATGGGCGCCGATGCAGTAGTGCACGCCGTGGCCGAAACCGATGTGCGGATTGCCCGGGCGGTCCAGGACGAGGCGCTCCGGCTCCTCGAAGACCTCCGGATCACGGTTGGCCGCGGCGGTGGCGATCATCACCGCCTCACCGGCCCGGATCGTCACCCCGCCCAGCTCGACGTCGGCCGTGGCGTAGCGGGGCAGGCTGAAGCCGGTGAGCAGCGGCACGTACCGCATCAACTCCTCGACGGCCTTCGGAATCAGCTCGGGATTGTCCCGAAGGCGGCGCAACTCCTCAGGATTGACCAGGAGTTGGTGGAAGAAGTTGCCGATCTGGTTGGTGGTGGAGACGAAACCGGCGATCAGCAGGTCACAGGCGATCGAGAGCAGTTCGTCCTCGTTGATCAGCTGCTGCTCGCGGCAGGCCCGGACCAGCACGGTCAGCAGGTCCTCGCCGGGCTCGCGGCCGCGCAGGTCCAGCACACCGGCCATGTACTCGATGAACGCCTGGCCCTCCACGGCGAGCACCTCGCCGGGCGTGACGGCGGAGAGCACCGTCTCCGCCCACTGCCAGAGCATCCGATGGTCCTCGGCGGGGATGCCGAGGACCTCGCAGATGATGGTGGTCGGCATCGGGATCGCGAAGTCCTCGACCAGGTCGGCCGGTTGACCGGACGCGAGCAGACCGTCGACCAGCTCGTCGGCCAACTCCCGGGCCCGGACGCGCAGCCGCTCGACCCGTCGGGCGCTGAACTCCTTGGCCACCAGCGAGCGCAACCGGGTGTGCTCCGGCGGCTCGGTGGA
The DNA here is from genome assembly GCF_042882445.1 of Kitasatospora sp. NPDC058218. NCBI lineage: Bacteria > Bacillati > Actinomycetota > Actinomycetes > Kitasatosporales > Streptomycetaceae > Kitasatospora > Kitasatospora sp. NPDC058218. The sequence goes on from NZ_JBHVWC010000003.1 coordinate 23,532, forward strand.
GAACAGGCCGGCACCGCTCCGGGCGACCGGACGCATCCGGGGCTGGTCGTGGCCCATCGCCTCGGCGAGGCTGAAGCGCGGGTCGGCCAGCACCGTCCGCACGTCCTCGTAGCGGGTGACCAGCCAGGCGCCGTCACCGTAGGGCAGCCGGATCCGGGCCAGCGGCTGCTCGCGCAGCTCGGCGTAGCGGGGGTGGAGATCGAGGCCGAGCGACTCGAACGGGTAGGACAGCGGCTGATGCTGCCTGAGCATGAGGTGGTCCACCTCTCGTGTGGGACTGCCGGAACTGCCGGAACCACTGGTGGTGGCAGGACTTCTGGGACTCGTGGAGCTCTTGAGGCCGTGAGGGCTGTGAAGGCTGTCAGGGCTGTCAGGGCTGTGGGAGCGGTAGGGATCACGGGGATTCCGGGGACCGCCGGGGCCGGGGGGGAAGGTGCAGGTCTCAGGACACATCGGCGGCGGCCCCGGTGAGGATCTCCCTGGCCAGCCCCGCGTTGCGCGCGATGTACTCGTGGTCCAGCATCTCGGCGTGGGTGCCGAAGCCGCGGAACACCGCCGTACCGGTGGCCGAACTGCCGTGCCAGGCACCCTGCTCGCCCACCGCGTAGAGGGCCACCTTCGCATCGTCGGAGATCACGCTGACCGGCGCGGCGATCACCCCGAGGTTCGGCGTGCGGCTGCAGAACTGCAGGTAGTCCCTGGCCTGTTCGCGGGTCTCCTGGGCGACGATGTCCGAACCGGTGTGCCGCTGCAGGTGCTCGGCCAGCTCCTGCTCGAAGGCCTGGACGTGCTCGTCGCCGAGCGCGAAGGAATCCAGGATCCGGTGCGAGTCCATGATCACCACATTGGGCACCGCCCGGCCGCGCCGCTCCAGCTCCTTGGCCACCTCGAAGGCGAGGTTCCCGCCGAGCGAGTAGCCGAGCAGGGCGCACGGCCCGTCCGGCTGGATGGCGTCGATCAGATCGGCGTAGCGGGTGACCTTGTCGTCCCCCGCGACGTAGTTGAACGCGACCATCCGGTACTCCGGCAGGTGCGCCGCGAACTGCCGGTAGACCAGACCGTGGCCACCGGCCGGCGGGAAGCAGAAGATCGTCTGCTGCTGCTCCTGGTTGAACCAGAGGTACGGCTGGGCGCCGTCGAGCCGGCCGGTGATGATGTGCTCCAGCGTCTTGGCCATCCCGTGCAGGGTGGTGACCTTGAACAGCTGGCTGACCGGGATGCTGATGTTGAACTCCCCCTGCAGGCCGTGGATCAGCTCGATCAGTTTGATCGAGCTGCCCCCGGACTCGAAGAAGTCGTGCTCCAGGCCGAGCTCCTCCACCCCGAGCAGCGCCCGCCAGTGTTCGGCCATCCGGACCTCGTAGAGGGTGACCGGCGGTTCGGCGGCCCGGCCGTCGGCCTCCGCCCGGGGCGCGGGCAGCGCCGCCACGTCCACCTTGCCGTTGGGGGTGAGCGGCAGCGCCGGCAGCTCGGCGAAGTGCGTCGGGATCATGAAGGTCGGCAGGTATCCGGCCAGGTGGCGACGGAGCTCCCGGCGGTCGACCGTGCGCCCCGGGGCGGGGACGCAGTACGCGCAGAGCACGTTCTCGCCGCTCCGGTCGGGCCGGACGATGACCACCGCCTGGGCGAGTTCGGGCCACTCGGCGAGCTGGGTCTCGATCTCGCCGAGCTCGATCCGGTGCCCGCGCACCTTGATCTGCGAGTCGGCCCGGCCGAGCAGGTGCACCCCGCCCCCGGCGTCCCAGCGGGCGAGGTCACCGGTGCGGTAGAGCCGGACCGGCTCGGTGCCGTCGGCCCCACCGAGCGGCAGGGTGACGAAGCGGCGGGCGGTCTGCTCCTCGTCACCGAGGTAGCCGAGGGCCACCCCGGAGCCCCCGATCCACAGCTCACCCGGCACGCCGGGCGGGACGGGCCGCCCGTGCTCGTCCAGCAGGTAGAAGGCGCTGTTCGGGAACGGCCGCCCGATCGGGACCATCCGGCTGGGCTCCAGGCCGTCGGCCGGCCCTTCGAAGTAGGCGCTGTCGATGGTGGCCTCGGTGAGGCCGTAGGAGTTGATCAGGCGGGTCGCCGAGCCGCACAGCGCACGCAGCCGCTCGTACTCCTCCACCTTCCAGACGTCCGAGCCGACCACCAGCAGCCGCATGAAGTCCAACCGCAGACCGGACCGCTCGCAGTGGCCGATCACGGTACGGACCACCGCCGGCACGAACTCGCCGGCGTCCACCCGCTCGGTCCGCATCACCTCGTAGAGCCGGGCGGTGTTGAACAGCAGCTCCCGGCCGACCAGCACCAGGGTGGCTCCCGAACAGAGCGCGCGGACGTAGTCCCCGGTGAAGACGTCGAAGGAGGGACCGGCCATCTGGAGGTGGACCCGGGCGTCGGTCTCCAGCCGGTACTCGGCCCGCCAGGCCTGGTAGGCCGAGACGAGGTTGCGGTGCGAGACCTGGACGGCCTTGGGCCGGCCGGTGGAGCCGGAGGTGTAGACGACGTACGCCGGGCTGTCGAGGTCCACCGGCACGTCGGTGAAATCGGCACCGGACCTTGCGGGTTCGGCCGGCCCGACGAGTTCGGCCGGCCCGACGATCCTGGCCGACAGCCCGCCGAGCCGCTCCCGGTCGCCGACCAGCAGACCGGCGCCGGCGTGCTCGACCATGTACGCCAGCCGGTCGACCGGGTGGCCCGGGTCCAGCGGGAGGTACGCCGCACCGGTGCGGAGCACCGCCAGAAGGGCGACCACCAGCTCCGGCGACTTGTCCAGGCAGAGCGCCACCACCGAGCCCGGTCCGGCGCCCAGGGCCCGCAGCCGGGCGGCCGCGCTCCGGGAGCGCTCCTCCAGCTCGCCGTAGCTCAGCCGGGCGGTCGGGCCGGACTCCACCGGGACGGCCACCGCCGGGGCGTCCGGGTCGGCGGCGGCCGCCCGCAGGATCAGCTCGTGCACCGGCTCCTCGTGGGCCACCCGCCGCTCGGCCCCGCTCCACTGCCGGAGCACCCGCCTGCGCTCCGCGGGGGCGAGCAGTTCCAGCCGGGTGGCCGGCTGCTCGGCACCCGCCCCGGTCAGACCCTCCAGCAGGTTGACGTAGTGCCGGGCGAGGCGGGCCGTCGTCTCCGGCAGGAAGAGGTCGGTGTTGTACTTGAAGACGCAGTGGAAGCGGCGCTGCGCCTCGTCCTCGTAGGCGGACAGCGTCAGATCGAACTGCCCCTCCTCCTCGGGGAGTTCGATGTACTCCAGGTGGTAGCCGTACTTCTCGGTGGCCACCTTGTGGTGCAGCAGGATGAACATCGCCTGGAAGACCGCCGAGCGGCTCGGGTCGTGCTGCAGCCCGAGCTTCTCCACCAGCAGCACGAACGGGTACTCCTGGTTGTCCAGCCCGCCCAGCACGGTGGTGCGCACCTGGGCCAGCAGCTCCGCCACGGTCGGCGCCCCGGCCAGTGAGGCGTGCAGCGGCAGCGGGTTGACGAAGTAGCCGTAGACGGAGCCGAACTCCTCGTCGGTGCGGCCGGTCACCGGGCTGCCGACGATGATGTCGTCCTGGCCCGAGTAGGCGTGCAGCAGCAGGTAGTAGGCGCTGAGCAGCACCATGAAGACGGTGACGTTGTGCTCGCGCGCCAGCGCGTGCACCCGGGCGCTGAGCTCCTCGTCCAGGGCGAAGAACTCGGAGGCGCCGTTGTTCGTCTGCACCGCCGGTCGCGGCTTGTCCGTGGGCAGGCCGAGGATCGGCACCTCGGCGGGCAGGTGCGAGCGCCAGTAGTCGAGCATCCGCGGCGCCTCGCGGCCGGCCAGGAACTCGTTCTGCCGGTTGAGGAAGTCCAGGTAGCGGGCGGTGACCGGGGGCAGCTCGGGCGCCCGGCCCTGCCGCAGCCCCTCGTAGACGGCGAGCAGCTCCTCGATGAAGGTGAAGGTGGAGATCGCGTCCGAGATGATGTGGTGGACGGCCTTCATGATCACCCAGTGCTCCGGCCCGCGCTTGAACAGCCGGAACCGCACCAGCGGGTCGCGCTCCAGGTCGTACGGCTTGCGGTACTCGCGGACGATCAGGTCATGGACCTCGGGCCACTCCACGCCCTGGACGTCGAAGACCCCGAAGTCCGGCTCCACCTCGGCGCGGACCCGCTGGACCGCCTGGCCGCCGTCCAGCACGAAGTTGGCCCGCAGGCTGGGATGGCGCCCGACCAGCGTCCGGAAGGCGACGGCCATCAGCTCCGGCTCCAGCTCCACCCGGACCTCGACCGCACCGCCGATGTTGTAGGCGAAGCCGTCCGGGTTGAGCTGCTTGAGGAACCAGAGCGCCTTCTGGTTCTGCGTCAGCGGGTGGTGCGACTCGTCCTCGTACCGCTCGACCTCGGCCGCGCCGGTGCCGCTGCCGTCGTCCTCGATCAGCTCGGCCACACCGGCGTGCAGCTGGGCGACCAGCTCGGCCACCGGCGCGTTGGAGAGCAGCGCCACCACCGGAAGGGCGGTGCCGAGCTCGGTGTTGAGCCGGGCCCGCAGTTCCATCGCGAGCAGCGAGTCCAGGCCGAGCCCGCTCAGGCCGGTGGCGGGCTCGATCTGCGCCGCGGGCACCCGCAGGACGGCGGCGGCCAGCGCGATGAAGCGCTCGGTGAGCAGCGCCCGGCGCTCCTCCTCACCGGCCGCCCGCAGCGCCTCCAGCAGGCTGCTCCGCTGCGGCGCCGGGGCGTTCTCCCGGGCGGCGGCCGCCAGGTCGGCGACCAGCGGCGGCGGGGCCGGGTACCAGGAGAGGAAGACCGGCCAGTCGACCACGGTGGCGACCAGCAACTGGGCGCGGTCCTGGCCCAGCACCCGCTCCAGCACGGCCATTCCGCTCTCGGGTGCGAGCGAGCTCATGCCGCGGCTGGTGCGGTAGTGCTCGATCAGGCCGAGTTCCTCGATCATGCCGGTGGCCCAGGGGCCCCAGTCCAGGCTGAGCGCGGGCAGGCCGAGTGCCCGGCGGTGGTGCGCCAGCGCGTCCAGGAAGGCGTTCCCGGCCGCGTAGTTGGTCTGGCCGGCGGTGGTCAGCAGCGAGGCGATCGAGGCGAACAGCACGAAGTGGTCGAGCGGCTCACCGGCCAGCTGCCGGTGCAGGGCGAAGGCTCCCAGCACCTTGGGGCCGTGGACCGCGTCGAACACCTCGCGGCCCAGCTCCGGCACCAGGGTGTCGCGGACCTGCCCGGCCAGGTGGAAGACGCCCCGGATCGGTGGCGACTCCAACGCGCGGTACTCGGCGAGCCAGTCCGCGAGGGCCCGTTCGTCGGTGATGTCCAGCGGCGCCGGCACGGGCTGGGCGCCGAGCGCCTCCAGCTCGCGCAGGAAGGCGACGTTGCGACCGGCGGCGCTCTCCGGATCGAGGCCGCGCCACTGCTCGCGCGGGGGCAGCGGACTGCGGCCGACCAGGATCAGCCGACGGGCGCCCCGACGGACCAGGGTCCGGCAGAGCAGCCGGCCGAGCGCACCGAACGCGCCGGTCACCAGGTAGCTGCCGTCCGCGCGCAGGCTGGGCGGCAGCGGCCCGGTCAGGCCCTCCGCGGGGCGCAGCCGGTTGGTCAGCCGGCGACCGGCGCGCAGCGCGATCTCGTCCTCGTCGGCCAGCGCGAACTCGCGCAGCAGCGCGGCCGCCTCCTCGGTGACCGAATCGGCCGGACCGAGGTCGATCAGCTTGCCGGGGTGCCCGGGCAGCTCCTGGTGGCGCAGCACCCGGCCGATCCCCCAGGCGGGCGCGCCGAGCGGCTCCACCGGCTCGCCGGGGGCGGTGGCCTGGGCGGCCCGGGTGACGATGTGCAGCCTGCTGTCGGGCAGTTCGGCGGAGACCAGGGCGGCCAACGTGATCAGGCTGTACGCGCCGGTGCCGGTGTGGCCGGCGACGGTGGCGTGGTCGGCGGCCGCCAGCGCGGGCCGGTCGAGGTTCCAGAGGTGGACCACGGCGGCCGGATCGGATGCCCCGGCCGCCCGCCGGTCGGCCAGCAGCCGGCCGAGGTCCGCGGCGGAGCCGGGCTCGACGGTGGACTCGCGCCCGTCGGCGGAGGTCCGGTAGCCGTTGCCCGGGCGGACGAGGTGGCAGCTGCCGCCACGCCCGGTGATCCGGGCGGCCAGCTCGTCGGCGATACCCCGGCTGTCGGCGAACAGCAGCCAGTGGTCGGGGTGTTCGGCCAGCTGGTCGGGGGCGTCCGACCCGGCCGGCAGCTCCGACCAGGAGGGCTCGACGAGCCAGCCGTCGATGGTGGCGAGGCCGACGGCGGTGGAGGCCTTCTCCACGTCGGCGACCCGGAAGCCGGTGATCCCGCCCAGCGGGGTGCCGCTCTCGTCGTGGACGGCGATGTCTCCGACGATCTCGTCCCCGCCGTCGCGGGTCACGGTGGCGTGCACCCAGAGCGGCTGCTCGCCGACCGCGTCCAGGCGGACCTCGTCGATGGCGAGCGGCAGCTTGATGCCCGTGCCCGCGGGGCCCGCCACCAGGAGCTGGGGTGTCAGCAGGGTCTGGAAGAAGGCGTCCATCAGCACCGGGTGCACCTGGTGACCGGCGCCCTGCCCGGTGATCGCCGCCGTCGGCCGGACGACGGCCAGCGCCTCGCCGGGGCCGATCCAGACCTCGTCGATGCCCTGGAACGCCGGCCCGTAGTGGTATCCCAGGCCGGCCAGCGCGGCGTAGCAGTCGGGGCCGGTCAGGTGGCGGACGGCGCGCCCGCGGATCCCCTCGGCGTCCAACCGGTGGCCGGGCCGCCGGCGCTGGCCGGGGCGGACGGTCCCGACGGCGTGGACGGTGCGCTCGGGCCCGTCGCCGGCGACGCCGTCGGCCGACCCCGCCGTGCCGGTGCTGATGGTGAAGGAGCCGTTCTCCGCGGAGAGGGTGAGCTGGACGGCGCGGCTCTCGTCGTCGGGCAGGAAGAGCGCCTTGCGCAGCTCGATGCCGGCCAGCGCGGCGTCGGCGCCGCCGGTCAGCGTGCGCACCGCCTGGACGGCCATCTCCAGATACCCGGCGGCGGGGAACAGCACCCGCCCCTGGATCCGGTGGTCCTCCAGGTAGGGCAGCGCCTCGGCGTCCAGCCGGGCCTCCCAGGCGGGCTCGGCACCGGCGAGGCGGCGGCCGAGCAGCGGGTGGTCCAACCGGCCCCGGCGGATCTGCTCCACCGCCCGGGGCTCGACCCAGTGCCGGTCCCGCTTGAAGGGGTAGCGCGGCAGCGGCACCGGGCGCCCGGCCGGCTGCAGCACCGACCAGTCGACCTCGACGCCGAGGTTGTGCAGGGCGGCCAACGAGGTGGTGAAGGTGGTCCGCTCGTCCTCCTGGCGCCGGATCGAGGGCAGCGTCCGGACCTCGGGGAGGTCGGCCCCGCCCGGCCGGGCCTCCAGCGTCTCCTGGATCGAGCGGCCCAGCACCGGGTGCGGCCCGACCTCCAGGAAGAGGCTGTACCCGTCGTCCCCGAGCCGCTCCACGGCCTGCTGGAAGCGGACGCTGTCACGGACGTTGCGCCACCAGTAGGCAGCGTCCAGCTCGGGGCCGTGCGCGGTGCCCTCCTGGCCGGTGAGGTAGAGCGGCACCTGCGCGGGGCGGGCCTTGAGGTCGGCGAGCGACTCCAGCAGCTCGTCCTTGATCAGCTCCATCCGGGCACTGTGGTACGGCACTTCGACGGTCAACAGGCGGGCGAAGACCTGCTCGGCGGTGAGCGCGGCAGCCAGCTCGGCGAGCACCGTCTCGTCCCCGGCGAGGGTGAGCGAGGTCGGGCTGTTGATCGCCGCCACCGAGACCGCGTCACCGTACGGGCGGATCCGGCGGACCGCCTCGGCCTCGGTGAGGGCGACGGCGAGCATGCCACCGGTACCGGCCAGCTTCTGCTGGAGCCGGCTCCGGTGGACCACCACCTTGACCGCGTCGGCCAGGTCGTAGACACCGGCCTCGTGGAAGGCGGCGACCTCACCGGTGCTGTGACCCACCACGGCGTCCGGCCGCACGCCGCGGCTGCGCCAGAGCGCCGCGAGGCCGACCTGGACGGCGAAGTTGGCGGGCTGGGCGAGCCAGGTCTCGGCCATCCGGGAGTGCGCCTCGTCGGCGGCCAGCTCGTCGGTCAGCGACCAGCCGGTGAGCTCGGCGAGGTGCTCGGAGCAGCGCTCGACGGCCTCCCGGTAGACCGGCTCGGTCGCGAAGAGCCGGCGGCCCATCCCCCACCACTGCGGGCCCATGCCGGTGAAGACCCAGGCCAGCCGACGGTGCCGGGCCTCGCGCCGCTGACCGGTCAGCACCCGGGGGTGCGGTTCGCCGCGCAGGTAGGCGGTGAGGGCCTCGTCCAGCGACTCGCGCGATTCGTAGACCACGGAGAGCCGGGCGTCGAGGTGCTGGCGGCGGTGGGCCAGGGTGTGGCCGAGGTCGGCCGGCCGGGCGGGGGCGCCGCCCCGCGCCCCGACGAGCTCGCCCTGGATGCCCGCCGCCAGCTCGGGCAGGGCGGCGGCGTCGCGGGCGGTGAGCGGGAGGACGGTGGGGCCGGACGCCCGCGCGGCCGGCTCCTCGGCCGGCGCCGTCCCGGGGGCCTCCTCCAGCAGGACGTGGGCGTTGGTGCCGCCGAAGCCGAAGGAGTTGACCCCGGCCCGGGCCGGGCCCTGGTGCTCGGGCCAGGGGGTGGGCTCGGTCGGGATCTCGAACGGCAGGGTGGCCGGGTCGATCGCCGGGTTGAGCCGCTCCAGGTTGATGTGCGGCGGGATGAGCCGGTGCTTCAGCGCCAGCGCGGTCTTGATCAGCCCGGCCAGGCCGGAGGCGGACTCGGTGTGCCCGATGTTGGTCTTGACCGAGCCGACGTAGCACTTGTCGCCGGGGCGGCGGCCGACCGCCAGCGCCCGCGCCAGGGCGTTCGCCTCGATCGGGTCGCCGACCGGTGTGGAGGTGCCGTGCGCCTCGACGTACTGGAGGCCGCCGGGCGTGATGCCGGCCTCGGCGCAGACCCGCTCGATCAGGGTCACCTGGGCGTCCGGGTTGGGCACGGTGATCCCGTTGGTGCGGCCGTCCTGGTTGACCCCGCTGCCGATGATGACGGCGTGGATCGGGTCGCCGTCACGCCGGGCGTCGGAGAGCCGCTTGAGCGCGACGACCGCGACGCCCTCGGCCCGGACGTAACCGTCGGCCGAGGCGTCGAAGGTGCGCGAGCGGCCCTCCGGGGAGAGGAAGCCGCCCTTGGTCTCGGCGATGGTGTACTGCGGCGCGATGTGCAGCAGGGTGCCGCCGGCCAGCGCGAGGTCGGTCTCGCCGCGCAACAGGCTCTGGGCCGCGAGGTGGACGGCGACCAGCGAGGAGCTGCAGGCGGTGTCCAGGGAGACGCTGGGCCCCCGGAAGTCGAAGCAGTGCGAGATCCGGTTCGACACCATCGTCATCATGGTGCCGGTGGCGGTGTGCGCGGCCAGGGTCTCGAAGGAGAGGTCCGAGAACTGGACGATCTTGTAGTCCAGGGTGAACGCGCCCACGTAGACGCCGACGTCACGCCCCGCCAGCTCGCCCGGCTTCTGCCCGCCGTCCTCCAGGGCCTCCCAGGCCACCTCCAGCAGCTTCCGCTGCTGCGGGTCCATGTGGTCGGCCTCCCGGCCGCTGATCCCGAAGAACGCCGGGTCGAACTCGTCGAAGCCGTCGATGTAGCCGCCCCGGCCGCCGACCAGCCGGCCGGGCTTCGCCTTGTCCCGACTGCCGAGCGTGCCCACGTCGTACCGGCTGCGCGGAGTCGGCGTGATGCAGTCCTTGCCGTCGACCAGGTTCTGCCAGAACGACCGGTGGTCGCTGGCACCGCCCGGGAACCGGCAGCCGATACCGATGATCGCGATCCTCTCCGGGCCACCGGCGGGGGCGGAGACGGTGGCGGCGGGGGCAGTCGAGGCGGCGGGGGCGGCACAGAGGGCGTCGGAGGCGGTCGGGGAATCAGAAGGATCGGGGAGTGCGGCGAGGCATGAGTCCGTCATGGTCGAGTCCTTGTGTCAATGCGTTCGCGCGCGCGACACGGGCGTGGGAGCGCCGCGCGGGCGGAGGGACGGCGGCTGCGGACCGGTCACGGGCAGGCCGGAGACCGGACCGGCCGAAGGGGACAGGCCGAAGGTCGGGGAGTGCACGGACGGATGGACGGCAGAGCGGCGGCGGAGCAGATCGGCGAGCAGGCGGCGGCGAGAGGGAACGGCGGACGGCGGCGCGCGGGACGGCGCCACCGGAACGCGTTCGGAATCGCGGAGGACGACGGGGAGACGGCGGTCGGCGAGAAGTCGGAAGGGGCGGACAGAACGTACGGACAACAGGAGGGGCTGGGAGCGGAACGTCAGACCGGGTAGTCGTCGGCCCGCACCGGCCGGTGCCAGGCCTGGAGATGACTGGCGATCACCTCACGCGTCCGGGGGAAGTCGGACGGATGCTGCAGCCCCACCACGGCCGGTCGGCGGCCCGGCCGCCAGGTGAAACTGCCGAAGGCGTGGTCCCAGACCGAGAGGTCGGACCCGTAGTGGCCGGCCTCCGCCAGATCGACGCTGTGGTGCAACCGGTGCTGCTCCGGGCCGGCGAAGACGTGGTTGAGCACACCGATCCGGACATCGACATTGGCGTGCACGAAGTAGCCCTGGGCGACCACGAACAGACCCACCACGAAGACCGATTCGGCCGAGAAGCCCGCCAGCGCGAGCGAGAGCTGCACGGCCCCCTGGGTGAGCAGCACGTCGACGATGTGATTGACCCCGTTGTTGGCGACGTTCACCTTGTCGGGCACGTGGTGCACTCCGTGCAGCCGCCAGAGCCATCGATTGGTGTGACTCCATCGGTGCATCAGATAATTGGCCAGCGAGCCCAGCAGCAGCGCCGCCGGAATCTCCACCCAGAGCGGCAGCGTCGGATGCGGCGGCGCCGCCCACCCGACCACGGCCGACACCGGCACCTGCGACAGCGCCCCACCGATCATCGTCAGCACGAAGTAGGTGCCGTACCAGCCCCACTCGCCGACACTCGGTCGCCATGCAGGTTCGTACGGGATCAACCATTCGAGAACCGTCAGATAGCCGATCGTTCCAATCAGGAAGAACTGGCTCACCCGACCGAGATCCCAGCGCCAGCGCAGGGCCGCCGTCGCTATCGACACAAGCGTGACCAGTAGGAATGGGTAGGCGACGTGACGTAGCACGGAGCGCACCTGCTCACCCATGGCTACCCCCTTCGCGAGCCACCATCGAACGATCACTGAAAGCATTCGTTCCGATACTAACGGTGCCCGGAAGGGGATGCGAGGCATTTTTGAAAAGAATCACAAGCGCCGTAATTTGTCGGATAATAGGTAGCCATACGATTCCCTATCCGATTCACCGGCTCCGCACGACGCTTTCTCATCGTCGGATCAAAGGACCGACATATGTCATTCATGCGTCATCGGCGCGGCCACACCACCGACACCGAACAGCCGTCCGCCCGCCCGCCCATCGGCGGACGGGCGGACGGGCGGACGGGCTAACCGAGCCGCGCCGGCAGGTTCCGCCCGGCGATGAACGCGCTGATCGCCGAGTTCACCGACAGCGAGTGGTCGCTGAGGAAGAAGTGCCCACCCGAGAAGGTCCGCACCGAACAGCCGCCGGTGGTGTGCCCGGCCCACGCCTCCGCCTCCGCCGCGGTGACCTGCGGATCCGCGTCCCCGGTCAGCACCAGGACGGGCTGCCCGATGCGGTCCCCGCCGGGCCGGCTGCGATACGTCTCGGCGGCCCTGTAGTCGCTGCGGACCGACGGCAGCACCATCTCCAGGATCTCCGGGTCCCGCAGCATCAGCGGATCCGTCCCGCTCAACCGCTCCAGGTCCCGGATCAGGGTCCGGTCGTCCGACCGGTGCACGTCCTGCGACGGGTCACGCGGCCGCGACGGCGCCCGCCGCCCGGAGACGACCACCCCCTGCAGCGCGATCCCGGCCCGCTCCATCCGGACCGCCACCTCGAACGCCACCGACGCCCCGAGGCTGTGCCCGAACAGCGTGAACGGCCGGTCGGCCCACGGCAGCAGCTCCCGCACCACCTGGTCCGCGAGCTCGTGGACATCCTCGACACACGCCTCGCCGGCCCGGTCCTGCCGCCCGGGATACTGCACCGCCAACACGTCCACCGAGGTGGGCATCGCCCGCGCCACCGGCAGGAAGTACCCCGCCGAACTCCCGGCGTGCGGAAAGCAGACCAACTGCGCCGGCGCGGCGGGCGCCGGCTGGAACCGCCGGATCCAGAGACTGCTCCGTTCCGGCGCCGCTGCGTACCGTGGCATTCCCATCCCTCACCCTCCCCCGGGCCACCCGAGACGGCCCACCTGGCTGCCATTCAAGCCCCGCCGCCGCACCGGGACCAGATGCCCATCCCCCTCATACGCCCCGCCCCACCCCTACCCACCCCCCTGACCACCACCCCCATGACGCCACATCACCCCACCCCCACCCACCCCCGGAGAACGCGAAAGGCCCGACCGGACCAATCCGACCGGGCCTTCCGGCGTCGCCACGCCGGCCACCCCTCCATCACCGGAAGAGGTGGACGCGAACCCGTTCACCCAGGAGGACGGCCGACACGGGAGCACGACTTGGTGCCCTGCCGCCCCGACGGCCGACCGATCGACCCGCACGACGACCGGGAGGAGTCCGGCGAACTGCTGGACGAGGCCAAGCGCCGAGGACCGACGCCGGCATGACGGGAGCCGCCACCGGGCAGGCGCGATCCTCGATGAGCCGGGGCTGGACCCCTTCACCATCATGGGGATCCTCGGTCGCACGCAGACCAGCATGACCAGCCGTTACGTCGGGACGACCGCTCCGACGACCCGTGAGGCCGCCAGGCGAACGGGAAACGCACCCTGGCCCCGACCGGCCGCAACCGAGACCGCGAACACGAGGGCCGCCGCGCGCGACGGCGGCGACGGATGCGGCAAAGGCAAAAGCCCCAGGTCACGGCGAGTGAGTCCTGGGGCTTTCACAGAGCCGCCTATGGGATTCGAACCCATGACCTACGCATTACGAGATCACCGGCGGTCGTGATGCGCGGTGCCAAGCCATGCCACCTCGTGACGTTTCAGCTGATCAGACGGTGCGCGACAGGTTGGCCCGTGCCAACCGGTGCCGTGCCGTCCATAGGCGTCCGTCCACCGACCGTCCACCAGGGAACAACCATGAGCGACTCGACGGCGGTTTGGACCGCCTTGTCGCTTCTCTACAAGGGCCCACGCTGTGACACCCACTGCGCCCACAGCTGGAGCTGCCCTGCCGCACAGCGCTCACCAGCGGGGGCTCCGCGGCGGGGCGGCCCAGCTAGGCTCAGTCGGACTCGGCGTTACCGTCCTGCAGAGCAAAGGCCAGCGCTGCAAGAGTGGCGCCCTCCGATGTCTGCCAGCGGGCCGTCCCCTGGTTGGAGACCGGCCGCTCTTCCCACCTCGCCTGCCCCCACATCAGCGTGACCAGCCCGGAAGGCGAGTACCGCAGGCCGTCTGCCTCCCAGAGCAGCGGCTTCGTCCGGTCGTTGACCCAAGTGACCCGTGAACGCCGATCGTCCTCCGCCAACCAGTCGGCCAGGGCCTCCTGCTCGATGGAGTTCATCGGCACGAAACGCAGCGGCGCCCCCTCCTTGATCGCCTGGTGATCGACCAGCGTGGGCACGGCATTGGGCCGTCGCCGCTTTCGCGCCTGAGTCTGCTTGCCGTATCGGTCGACTAGTCCGGCCGTATCCCCGCCCGTAGCCCCGAGTCCGGCAACCTTCGCGGCGAGCTCGCGGCACTTGTCGGGATCGCTGAGGAGTCCCTGAACCCGGGACGTGTAACCCTTTTCGAGGACGTCGACCAGTGCGGCGAGCTGCGCCTCGACGGCCGCCGGCACCTGGGGCAGAAAGTCGCTCTCCCAATCGAGGTCCGGGTCGTCAATCCGATCCGTCCCCAACTGGCGGAACACCAAATGACACATCAGGTAGGTGCCGTGCTCGAGGACCGCGGCCGGGAGCTTCTCGTACGTGGGCCGCAGCCGGTGCAGCTCATTGCGGATCAGCCGCATCGTCACGACAGAGCGCCATACTTGGAAGGCGCTCGGCTGCGGCCGAAAGAGGATGTCGTAGGTCTCCTTGCTGCCCCGCTCCCACAACGTGTCCAGTGAACTGGCCGTCCTGCCCGCATACTCGGCGTTCGGGTGGGCGCAGGCAAGGGCAGCAGCTGCCTCATCAAGCGAGCAACCCGTCTCGGGTGAGGGGCTCAGTTCGCCACGCTTCACCGAGTACGACTTGCCCAGCTCGGCCCGGAGATCGGCACGGATCTCCGCCTGAACCGGGTCCAGGGCGGCGAAATCACGCGGCCCAACCTGATTCTGCCGATTGGTGGCCCGGGTGGTGCGCGAGGAGAAGTCGGTCGCACCACCGGTCGCGATCACCCGGACACCTACGCGCGCTGTCGCCGGATCATCGGAGGACTCGAGCGCTCGTTGGACCGCCCTGACCGTCTGAGCACCGTTGACGACGCTCGCCCCGGTGAGCCGAAGAACCACCGGTCCGCCGTGGGGATTTCGCATCGAGTCGTACAGCGGATCCACTGTGTCACAGAGCACGGTGATTCCGTTGTTGAAGTACCAGAACAGCGAGGGTTCGTCCGTCAGTGTGGCGACCAACTCCTCATTCGCGAGCGTGCCGTCCAACGGGTTCCGGATATTAAGTTCGAAGAGTCGGGTGCCGTGGGTGTCCAGCCAGCCGGCAACCTGCTCCGCTTTGACCACTCCCTGGAACGCCTGGTGGGGTACGTCGAGGGAGAACCACGGCTCCATCTTCACCGACATGGTCACGGGCGCCGGCGCGGCGTCCGCACGCGCCCAGTTCCACACATCCGAAGCATGCAGGAAGCGATGGTCGACCCTGTCGCCATGGGTGTTGAACTCGCGCTCTCCATTGACCAGTTCATTGAGAACTTCTCTGGACGGCGGCTCGGCGCCCATCAGAACGGTGACCAGCGTGACCCCGACCGCCTGCTCGCTCATGGCCTCCTTGGCCTGCTCGGCCAACAGCTGACCGCGCGGGTTGAACTGGCTGCTCTCTTCCCCGTCGATCAGCCTCAGCCCCGCGAACATCTTGAGGATGGCATCGGTTCGAGCTGTCGCCCGCCCCTGGTCGCTCCACTTCGCCTGCACCAGGTAGACATGCGGAGGGCTACTCGTGACGGCGATGGCGTCGATGCCTTGGTCATCCCGCCCGTCGATGACCGCTTCCGCTGCGTCCGTGCTCTGCCAGCCAGTGACCATGCGCACGGCCAGGGCGGCCAGCGCTCGGGACCGGAATGCCTTCTTGCGCTGCTCCTCGGAATTGCTTTCGAAGTCGGACATGTCGATACGACCGTCGAACGCCGCATCCAGCATGCGACCGACCTGTCGAACTGCCGTGAGGTCGCCGTTGTTCGTCCTGGCCATGCCCACCCCAATGTGCCTATCCCGGTCCGCTCCGCTCGACGGTAGCGCAGACGCTGGCATCATCGTGATCGAACTGAAGGACGCGACACTGCCACCGAGCATCCCCTGCTAAACCACGTCCCCCATCCACATGCGCCGCCCCAGTTCATCGAGCTCCCCGCGACGGGACTCACATTCGGGCAGAGCCGACCTCAGCAGCCGCCAGTACTCGGCACCATGTCCAGGGACCCGCACATGTGCAAGCTCGTGGGCGATGACATAGTCCACCAGGTGCATCGGCAGCTGGAAGAGCGGCCAGCCGAGGCTCATGCGGCCCGGCCCGTGCCCCTTCGGGTCGGGCCGGTACACGCCCCAACGCGTGTCAAGATCACGTACGTCCACCACCGGCCGGGTCACGGACATCCGAGCCGCCCATGGCTGCAGCCTCCCTGCCGCCCAGGCGTGGCCGGCCCGGCAGTACCAGTCGACCAGCACCGCCCGCCCACGGATCGGATCCTCGGCCTGTTCCCTGCCCATGGTCAACCGCCCGGCGATCAGGCGCACTCTGCCATCGGCAGGTGGGTCCGCCACGATCACCAGCCGGTACGTCCGTCCCAGGTAGCGGAAGACCTCGCCCTCGATCAGCCGTTTCGGGGGATTCAGCGGTCGGGTCCGCTCCCGTACGCCGACCTTGGCCATCAGCCAGGCTCGGTGCTCGCGGACGAACCTCCGCCCGTCCTCGGCCGGACGGCCCTCCGGCGCGTGCAGAGTCAGCCCGGCGTCCGCCTCCACCGTCAGCGCGAACCGCTTGCGGCGGGTGCTGACCCGTACCCGCAGCACCAGGTCGTCAACGGTGAGCCTGTCCCCTTCAGCAAGGGCCACGGGAATGCGGATATCGGCGAGGGCGGTCACCCCGCCTATTCTCCCCTCAGCCTGCCCAGGAACTGCCGCCGGTTGCCCGCCGCGTACACCGCGAGTCTCTGCGCGATACCCTGCAGGGGTGCCCAATCCGTACCTGCCGGCCGCAGACCGCCTTCGAACAGCTGATTCTGGATAGCATCAGCCAGTGCGTCGAGATCCTGGTGTTGCCCCTGGTACGACGCCTTGACCATGATCTGCGCGGCCGTGTCGCACACCGCGTCGACGAGGGGCCGGGCGTCCGGGTCCCCCCGTACGACGCCGGGGCTCTCCGTGATCAGCCGCTCCAGCAGCCGGTACACCCGTTGTTCCAACGGAGTGAGCCCCGCGAGCTCCGGGTCCTCCTCGTCCTCTCGCCGGGCCTGCTCGATCAGCGGGCCGAACGCCTCGATCTGCTCCTCGAAGCGTCCGGTGAGCTCCCGGAGGATCTCCTCCAGGCGCTCGGAGAGATCGGCGTACTTCGCCGGGTGCTCCCGCTTGACCCGCTCCTCCAGGTGGAAGCGGAGCGCGTGCCCCATCTCGGCCGCGGCCTCACGCGGCGGCATGGCGCGAACCCGGTCTTCGAAGACCGTCGAGGCGAGCGAAACCGGCGCGATGACCTGCTCGATCTCCGGCCCTTCCAGGTGGTCGGCGATCATCGCCCGGACCTTGCGGCCGTAGCGCCGCAGGGTGAACGAACCGCCCGACTCATCCCGGTAGAGCCTGCGGATGCGCTTCTGGAGCATCCCCCAGCGCCGGGCGTCGGCGATGTAGTCCAAGCCGTGCTCGTGCGGCAGAACGCGTTCCAGCACGGCGAGGAACCGGTGCAGCACCTCGTCGTACCCGAACCTCGCGGTCTCGTCCTCGAAGGCCAGCGCCGCGGAGCCCAACCGCCCGAGGCGGGAGAGATCCGCCTCTGTCACTCCGTGCGCACGGAGGTAGGCGCGCACCGCCTCAGCCGCCGGGCCGAGGCCCTCGATCTCCTCCGACAGGCTGCGCATCGTGTCGTCGATGTCGGCCTGCTGGTAGGCGGCCAGTGCGCCGGACAGGTGCTCGAAGACACCGTGGTAGTCGACGACATAGCCGACATCCTTGCCCTGCATCGGCCGGTTGACCCGGGCGACGGCCTGGAGGAGCTCGGCGCCACGGATCGGCCGATCCAGGTACAGCACCTGCTCACGCGGGGCGTCGAAGCCCGTGAGCAGCATGGACTTCACGATGAGGAAGGCGATCGGGCTCTCGGGGTGGACGGGGTCGGGTACGGTCGTCGGCTGGCTCTGCGGCTGCGCGACAGGCTCCTGGGACCAGGGGTTACCCCCGACTGCGCTCGTTCCCGGCACGTCCGGCGCCGGTACATGGAAGGGCGTGGTGGCGACCCACTCCGACTCGGGCGGCAGGTGGGGGAATGACTGGTGGAAACGCTCGATGTACGCCTTCTGCCGGTCCTTGTCCGTCCAGTGCAGCCACTCCCGGCGCTTGCGCTCCGCGCCCGGGGAGATGATCGGCACGAAGTCGATGCGGCGAAGCAGGGAGCGGTACTGGTAGGCCTGGTGCAGGTAGCGCAGTCGGCGGGGCAGCTTCTCCGGGGGCATGCCGGCCACCGACTCCGGGTCGAACGCGGCGAGTTCGGCCAGGAGGGTATCGCGGGCCAGTCGCAGTGCGTTGTGGTACTCGACGGCCGCCTTTCGGCTGACCGCCGCGACCTGGGCTTTGAAGCCGCCGCCGGGCAGCACCCAGGTCACCCAGTGCTCCAGCATGTCCTCGGCCTTCGCGCGGATCATGGGCTGGGTTTCGGCGACGTCGCGTGCGGTGGGCGAGCGCCGCAGCGCGTTGCGCTCGTCGTCCGTGAGGTCGCGGACCAGATCCGCGAAGTTCCGGTCGAGGCCGTCCTTATCGAAGACCTTGCCCTCACCGGTGCGGCCCTCGTAGCGGATGCGGACGACGACCCTGTCGTGCTCGGCCTCCGCCATCCGGTAGGTGTCGAGGAAGCCTCCGAAGATCCGGCGGGTGTCCTCCAGCCGGCCCGTCATGATCGGCGTGCCCGTGAAACCGATCTTCGCCGCCCTGGGAATAGCCTTGCGCAGAGCGGCGTGCAGCGTGTTGGTGTGCGAGCGGTGAGCCTCGTCGACCAGGACCAGGATGTCGGACGAGGTGTTGCACTCGGGGAAGTTCACCACGGGCGGCTGGGTGTCGGACTGCCGGCCCGCGCCGGCCCGCTCGGCCTCCTGGTACTCCTCCGCCAGGTCCCGGTCGTCCTCGTCGCCCGTCGCCTCGGCGGCGAAGGTGAACCCGTTCCCGTACTTCTGGATCATCGCGAAGACGACCCGCCGCCCGCCGTCCCGTAGCAGCCCCTCCACCTCCGGGCGGGTCGCGGCGGTCTCGACGTCGGACTCACTCAGCTTCAGGGTCTTGGAGAGCTGGTCCTGCAACTGGGTACGGTCGGTGACGACCACGACCATGAACTCGCTGAGCCGGTGGTGCAGATGGATCCGGCGCACGAGAAACGTCATGGTCAGGCTCTTGCCGGAGCCCTGGGTGTGCCAGATGATCCCGCCGCGCTCGTCGTCGGCCACGGAGCCGCCGCGCGCCCTGCCGGTGAGCAGCCTGTGCACGGACTTTTCCGTCGCCCGGTACTGCTGGTGCCGGGCGACGGCCTTGACCGTCCGGGTCCCCCCGGATTCGGTCTCGACCGGGAGCGGGATGATGTAGTGGCGTACGACGTTGAGTAGAGCAGCGGGGCGCAGGACGACCCCGACGAGCTTGTGCCGCTCGTTCAATTTGCCGGTGTGGTCAGGCAGCTCCGCCCTCAGCGTCGCCTCGTTCTGCGGCTCGATGCTCCGCCAGGGGTGGAAGTGATCGGGCGTGGACGTGACGGTGCCCAGATAGGCACTCCCCTCGGTCGCGGCGACCAGCAGCTGCACGGTCCGGAAGAGCTCCGGGACTCCGGCGGGCGCGAACAGCGCGGGGTCGTCGCGTTCGTCGTCGGCGACGGGGTCGCCGGCGTAGTGCCGCAGATCGAGCACGGCACTGCGGATCGGGTCGGCGAGATCGGGACTCTTGCACTCCACGGCGACGAGCGGGATCCCGTTCACGAACAGAACGATGTCGAGGACCGACAGCTCCCCGGACCGGTTCTGGACGCGGAGCTGGTCGACGACGGTGAAGTCGTTGAGCACGGCCCGGTCCTCGTGCCATTCGATGTACTGCACGGTGGCCGAGGCCCCGCCGTGCGCGGCGGACGGGCCGGAGAGGACGAGTCCGCTGAGCAGCAGGTCGGTGGCGTCGAAGTTTGCCTGCGCGCCGCCCTTCCCGAGAGAGACGGACGCCAGCTCCGCGATGGACCGCTTGACGTCGGTCCCGTCCATCCAGGGCTCGTGGTCCGATGCCCGGACATTGATCCGGCGCAGGGCCTCATCCAGCTCGTCTACGAGCAGCGGCGTCTCGACGTCGAGCGTGCCGATCTCTGTACCGGGGACGTGCCGCCACCCCATCGCCTGGAGCTGCGCGACGATGGGCCGCTCCACCTCGTCCCGCTCGGTCTGCACTGCCATGCCCGCGCCTTCCCCCGCCGATCACCGCCCAGGTGATCCATTCTGCGCCATGGGTGGGGTACGGCGGGAGTGCTCGAACGAACGGGAGTGCGGCGGGTCCGGCGGCTCAGGCCTCCGACTGGGGCGGGCCGCTCTCCTCGGTGACGTCGTAGGCGGATTCGGGAAGGCGGGCACCCCGGCTCTCCGCGATCCGCTGGACGTCGCGCAGCGACTCCGCCAGACGGGCGGCGAGGAAGCGGAGCTGCACTGCGGTGGCCCGGCGGTCGACCAGCATCTCGGCGGCGTGGCCGAGCAGTTCGGCCGCCATGCCGAGCTGCACGCGCTCGACCCTGTCGGCGGTCCGGGAGACGCGACCAGCCCCACCGCCGACGAGGAAGCAAGGGTTCCCCTCCGGAGTGGTCCACGGGAGCAGGCGCCGCCCGCCCGGCTGGCCGATCACGCGGCCACCTCCGTGCAGCACACGGCGCACTTCCGCGCACGCCGTAGGCGCGCCGGAGTCACAGGGAGCGCACTCACGGACGGTGAGCTGGCCACGCGGTGGCGGCCCGGGGCGGGCCACAGGAGCCGCAGCAGCGGCTCGAAGACACGGGCGATACAGTGCAACACGTCGTCAACTCCACGTAGTTGAGGGCCCCGCCCCCAGGCCGCAAGCGGTCGCGGGGGTCTTCGGTCTACGGCCGGACATTCCCGGCCCGGCATCGCTGCGTAGCGATCCACTCACAGAGTGAGACGGGCCGGGTTGGGCTCGCCAGTGGTTGGCAGGTGACACGGCGTCCGTCACACGGGGGTTGACGATGGGAAGCATCTACGGGGACTGGCTCAAGGCGCAACGCGAAGCGCGGGGATGACCCAGCAGGAGCTGGCCGACGCGGCGTTCATGACCCGCTCGCACATCGCACACATCGAGGCCGGCCGCCGTATCCCGTCCAGGGACGACGCGCGGCGCCTGGACAAGGCCCTGAACACCGGAGATGTGCTGACCAGCTTCCTGCCGCAGGACGACGCGGCGGTCGCCGATCACTTCGCCACTGCGCGACACCTGGAACAGCAGGCCACGACGATCCATGAGTTCGCGTTGACCTTCGTCCCCGGCATCCTCCAGACCGAATCGTACGCGCGCACAGTTCTCGGCTCGGCCTTCCCTCCTCGGAGTGAAGCAGAATGTGACAGGACCGTTGTCGCACGCCTTGAACGATCGAAGATCCTCGCCGACCCGGTGATGCCCGTACTGTGGGCCATGCTTGACGAGTCCGTCCTCCGGCGCCCGATCGGCGGTCCTGGCGTCATGGCCGAGCAGATCACGCACATCATCCGCCTGATCGAGGCTCGGCGCGTACGCGTCCACGTGCTGCCGTTCGACCTGGGGTACCACCCCCTGTTGTACAACATGCTGACGCTGATGTGGTTCGAGGACCAGCCCCCAATCGCCTACACGGAGGCTCTGCGCACCGGCAAGGTGTTCGACAGTCCGGCTATGGTCGAGGAACCAGAGCGCCTACGCTCTTGCGCTGGGCGATGCACTGCCGATGAGAGAGTCACTCCCCCTCCTGAGGGCGAGAGCGAATGACTATGGAGACCATGACTGAGCGCACCATCCCGCACGCTTCGTCGCTGAGCGGCTGGCGCAAGTCATCCTTCAGCGGCTCCCAAGCTGACAGCTGCGTCGAAGTGCTGGACGGCTACCCGTCGGGTGTCCCTGTCCGCGACTCCAAGGACCCGCACGGCCCGGCGCTGGTCTTCCCGACGGATGCCTGGTCATCCTTCGTTGCATCCGTCAAGGACGGGGAGTTCACGGTCTGACCATTCCAGCATCCCCGCCAGCAAGAAGGGCATCGATGAGGCCCAGCTTGAGAGTTTGAGTCTTGGCCAGCTCCCGACCCTCCTCGGCGAGACACTCATCGTGGGTGGCGAATTCCTCAACAGTCCTCTGCTGCACTGGCAGTGGAGGGCAAGGCACTGGCATCGCCTTGATCTGGGATGAACTGACGGATGCAAGATTCGTAGTTTGCTTGGCCACTCGCAAGAAGTACGCGCGACCTTCGGGCGAGGCCAGGTATAGAGCGAGAAAGTCGGGCACCATCTCTCCCCTTACACAACGGACGCGAAAGACATGGTTCTGGTGCAGGCAGGGGTCGATGCGCCCGTCCCAGACACCTCCACGCCCAAGCTTGTCGAGATCTCCCCCCTCCGTGAGAAGCACATCGCCGCGCTTGAGCAGGAACCTCTCAACTTCCGCAGGCGCTACCCGAATCTTCTTCATCTCACTCGTGGAAATGAATCCGTCTTGCACATTTGCCACACGCAGGTATGGAATTTCCACCGTCCCCCCGCTGGCAGCTACGCCACCGAGGGCGATGCCACCTCCCACATGAGCAACATATTCAAGCGGCCGCTTGATCCAGAGTTTTTCCTCAGCACTCACACTAT
Organism: Kitasatospora sp. NPDC058218; assembly: GCF_042882445.1. NCBI lineage: Bacteria > Bacillati > Actinomycetota > Actinomycetes > Kitasatosporales > Streptomycetaceae > Kitasatospora > Kitasatospora sp. NPDC058218. The sequence continues at coordinate 45,770 of NZ_JBHVWC010000003.1, forward strand.
AGGGCGAGAAAGCCGCAGCCAACGCTCCCAGCCGCATGCTGCTGAGCTTCGCGATCGACGCCTCAATGGCTCGCTCCTGCGCCGACACGGCATCGATCACCTCTACAATCCGCCGCTGCTCGGCAAGTGGCCGGAGCGGGAAACTCAACGATGCGAACCGCTCCCCGCCAAGATGGGCAATGCTCGTCGTCTGCTTGGCGATAGCGGCAAAAACGCCATGGGCCAGCCAGCGCTCAAAGATTACCTGCGCGTACGCCGGGAGAACCAGGTCACTCGGGCGGAAGCGAACGAGCGTGTTCTGAAAGAAGAAGTCATTTTCGGCGCCATCGTAAATAGAGCTGCGGCCAACAAGCTCCAGACTCTGTCCCTCATTCAGCAGGATGTCGCCGGGCTTGAGACCGTAAGCCTCACGCTCTGCGTCGCTGAAACCCATCATCTTCACGTCTGTGTAGTCAATGCGCCCTTGAAGCACATTCGCGACCCGCAGGTACGGACGCTGCCCCGCCGCGTCCTTGCTCGCAGGCGAAAGCTGCTTACCCATCCGGACGTCGCCGACGTCACGTACAGGAACCCACTGAACCTCGGCATCAGTTCGCATAGCCAAGCTCCCTCAGGAACCCGTCCAGCTTCGCCGCCGCCTTCTCCCGCTCGGCCCGAATCTCCCGCAGCGACACCGCGTACTTGTTCTCCCACGCCCTGTACGCGTCCGCCAACTCCCGCCGCCGGCGCACCACATGCCCGTCCAGCTTCGCCACCAGGTCGTCCCGTAGCAGGTCCAGCACCACCCGCCGCTCCCCTGCCACGTCCAGCGCCTCCCGTGCCCGGAACAGCCTCGGCGGCTCCTCGCCCAGCGTGGGCGGGTCGCTCGGCCACGGGAACCAGAACTCCGCCTCCAGGCGCTTGATCACAGCGCCCGCCTTCGTACGTTCCTTTTTCACCCACGCTAGCTCCGCCAACTGCTCGGCGCTCAGAGCGACTTCCTCCCGTGTGGGAGCGTCGCCGTCCTCCTCGTCCCCGCCCTCGCCGTCCTCCGACGAATCCGGCTCTGCGTTGAGTTCCTTCCACCGCGCGTCCAGCTCCGCCTTCCGCGCGTCCGCCGCCGCCAGCTCCTCCAGAAAGTCAGGAAGGATCGCCGCGACCACCTTGTGGTCGTACGCCTGGCGCCGCTCGGCGGCCGTACGCTTGCGCAGCTTGCGGGTCTTCGGGTCCTGCTCGGGGGCGAGCAGTGTCTCAACGTTCTCGACCCAGCCTTCCAGGACGCCCGCGAACCCGTTCTCGGAGAGCGTGAGCAGGTCGTACTTGGCTTCGTACCACCAGCCGGCGACGGCGCCCGCGAGAGCGTACCGGTCCAGCAGCCCGACCCGGCCCAGACGTTCCACGAACGACTCGATCAGCTCGCCGCGCACGGCCATCAGCGCGGCCTTGCGCTCCGAGGGGGTCAGGTCCGCAAGCCGCTCGGGAGTCGCGGCCACTGCCTCCAGGCGTTGAACCTCCGCCTGCCACCACTCCTCGAACACGCCCCGGAGCGCGTCCTCCCGGGGGCGGGCCAGCTCCGCCAGCCGGGCCGCGTCCGGGCGCTGCCCCTCCGGCAGGAAGTCCACGTACTCGGGGTCCACCGGGTCGCGCTCGGCGAAGAGATCGGCGAGGCCCACCCCGTACGCGTCGAGCAGTTTCTTCTTCGTCTCGATCTCCGCGCGCGGCACCCCGCCGACCAGGTGCGCCCGCACGTCTTGCGGCTCCGGCGGCGGCGTGTTGTCCACGTAGCGGCGGATGTTGAGGTTGTCGCCGTTGTCGCGCAGCTCCTCACGGCTCACCAGTCGTGAGAAGCCCGGCACCTCCGCGTACGCGTGGAAGGTGGAGGTGATCTTCTCGGCATGCTCCGGCAGCAGGACGTTCTGCGCCGACTCCTTGCGGTACTCCCGGTCCGCGTTGATGAACAGGACCTTGTTCGCCAGCTTGGGGTCCTTCTTCCCCGGAGGACGCAAGAGCAGGATGCAGGCCGGGATACCCGTGCCGTAGAAGAGGTTCGGGGCGAGGCCGATGACCGCCTCGATCGCGTCCTCGTCGAGGAGCTTGGTGCGGATCTCCTGCTCGCCGCCCCCGCGGAACAGCACGCCGTGCGGCATGACCGTGATGACCATCCCGCCGCGCCCCTCCCGCTTGGCCATCCAGAGCATGTGCTGGAGGAACATCAGGTCGGCCTTGCCGCGCTCGCTCGTGGCCCCGAAGGCCGCACGCTGCGCGGCGAACTTGAGGCCGCTGAGCGTGTAGTCCATCGAGAACGGGGGGTTGCTGAGGACCCCGTCGTAGCGGTCCGCGTCGGACTCCGGCACCTGCGCAGGCTCGGCGAGGGTGTCGCCGGTGTGCAGGTCGAAGCGGCGCACACCGTGCAGCACCATGTTCATCGTCGACATGATCCAGGCGCCGCTGTTGGCGTCCTGACCGGCGAAGTACATGTCCGTGGTGTCGCCGCCGTGCTCCTCCACGTACTCCTTGGCGTGGATGAGCATGCCGCCGGAGCCGACGCACGGGTCGTAGATGCGCGTCCCCTGCTGGGGGCGGAGCAGTTCGACCATCATGCGGACGACGGCACGCGGGGTATAGAACTCGCCTCCCTTGCGCCCGGCTGAGTCCGCGAACTCCTTGATCAGATACTCGTACGCGGCGCCAATCAGGTCGGGGAACTCGAAGTCGTCCGTCCGCAGCCGGATGCGCCCGAAGTGGGTGATCAGCAGCTGCAGCCGCTGGTCGGCGAGCTTGGCCGCGCCCGCCGCCGCGCCGGAGCCACCGATCCGGTTGAAGTCGAGGTGGTCGAACAGACCCTTGAGCTTGGCGTTCTGCGCCTCCAGCTTCTGGAGGGCCGGGCGCAGTCGTTCCTCGGTGATGTTGTGGGTAGCCGAGGAGATCTGTTCCCAGCGGGCCTCCGGCGGGACGAACAACACGTCGCGCTTGCTGTACGTGGACTTCTGCTCCAGGTAGCCGTCCAACAGCTCCCCGGAGGACCCAAACGTGCCAGCCACGGATTCCCTGATCTGGTCGCGGGCGGCCTCGAACTCGTCGTTGGCCCGCTTCAGGAACAGCAGACCGAAGATGTAGTCCTTGTACTCGGAGGCGTCCATCGTGCCGCGGAGGATGTCCGCGGCGGCGAACAGATGCCGCTCCAACTGCGCGAGCGTGAGCTTGGCCAACGTACGACTCCCTACGACCGGTCTGACGTAGGAACCCTACGGGGGTGGGGCGACCGAGAGGAAACCGTTCATCCGAACCGGTGGGCTGCTGCTCAGTACGCCGTGATGCCGAGCCCCTTCTCGACGAAGTCGTGCACGTCGGTGTACGGGTCGCGCTGGGTCAGCGGCACGTGTTTGCCGTGCTCCCCGTTCATCTTCTCGGCCCGAGCCTTCGCCTTGATGAATCCGCCCTTGATCTGCGTCGGTAGCACCACCTTGATGTTCCCGGGCTCCTTGACGAACGGCAGCCTGGCTTCCGCCTCTCCACACACGCCGCCGAAGGTGCCGGTCACCGGCTTGTGATGGAGCAGTCGCCACACCTCAAAGCACGGGTGCGAAAAAGCGATCTGGACATCACCTTCGCGGGCCTGCTTGAGCGCCGCGTCGACCGACTCGTGCGCGTCCCGGTCGAACAGGCACCAGACCTGCGGCCACAGCTCCTCTTTCACGCCGCTACGCTTCGCGGCGCGGGCTTCCTCCCGCATGAGCCGCACCGCCGCCTCAACCAGCTTGATCGGCTTGCGCTGGGAGCCCGGGGCATTCGCGTTGGCGATCCGGACTTCGACCCCCTGGTCGTGGAGGCGGACCAGATCGGAGACCACCTCGATGTAGGTGGGTTCGGTGACCCGCCCCTCAGTGAAGACATGGACCACGCGGCGGCGCTGGCCACGCTGCTGCTTCGTCGGCCCTAGCGATTCGTTCCCACGTGTGCGCGCCATCAGTTCCGCCCCGCCCCTTCCTCACGCTCCCACTCGCTTACAGCCAGAAGCCGCCGGGCAATCTGCCCCTCCAGGAGTGAGGGGACCCCGCCGAAGGCGCCGACCAGATAGGACTTCATAAGGTCCTCGTCAGCACCGGGCGCCGCGGCGGTCAGCGGGTACAGCTCGGTGGCCCCGTCCTGGTCCTTCTCGGTCAGCCACACCTGAGCCGGCTCCAGCAGGCGCCCACCGCTCGGAGTGGTGAGGACGGACGGGTCGTGCGAGGTAAAGACGAGCTGCGCCCCACTGGGGTTGGCCTGGGGGTCGTGGAAGAGCCGGACGACCTCGGCGGCGAAGCGCGGGTGCAGGCTGGCGTCCAGCTCGTCGACGAGCAACACCGCGCCCTCGTCGAGCGCCAACAAGAGGGGGCCGAGTAGTGCGAACCAGGAACGGGTGCCGAGCGACTCGTCACGCCAGTCGAAGGCCACATCACCCCCGGTCGACTGATGGGTGAGCCTCACCCTGGCTCCCCCCTTTTCGTCCTGAACGACGTTCGCTCCGGTGATCCCCAGGTCGGCGACCCGTAGCAGTTCATTGATCCGGTGGGCCCGGCTGCCGGAGAGGGCACGTGTCGTGAACTGTTCCCGTTGCTCCCGTTCGTCCTCCGGATTGATGATCCAGAGATTCCGGCGGAACCAGTGGAAGAGCACGGAGAGCTGGGGGTGGTTGTCCGTGCCTGCCGTGGACAGGAGAAGGGCATTGGGTCGGGTACGCCGCGCAAGCTGAGCTCGGTCCTTGACCCGGCTCCCCGGCCACTCGTACACCTCAGGCCGCGAGGCGTCACGGTCGAGCCACACCTGGCGATGGCCACGGGGGTAGCTGTGGATCCACTCGGCTTCGACGCGCTTCGGCCCCAGTTCGAACCCGTACGTCCAGCGCACCTCGTCGATGACGACATCGACTTCGAAGAAGCTGGGTTCGTTCTCGTCCGTGGCCTTCAAGGCGAAGGGTCTGCGAGGGATCCCCTCGTACGAAGCCCAACGCGCGTATGAGTTGAGGACGGCCGACCTCATGTCGGTCAGGGCAGCCAGCACGTTCGACTTGCCCGAAGCGTTGGCGCCGAAGATTCCGATCAGAGGAAGCACGGTTACCGAACGGTCACCGCCAGTTCGAAGCTCACGCGACGCAATCTCCGACTCACCGTCGGGAAGGACGAAGGACAGCTCCTGTTCGTCCCGTAGTGATCGCACATTCGCGACACGGAAACGGAGCAGCATCCCGTCCCCCTCTCTCGTCGATGCGATCAGAGTAGCGGCGAAGGCCTCATCGAACTGCTTGAACGATGATCTTTGACTCAGCCCCAGAAGCGATTCCCGCGCCGACCCAGCGTTCCGCTTTCGGCCCCTGCTGTCGGAACGCCACAACCAGAGCAACCCGCAGGCACTCCTCCAACGACCAGCGCGGCTGCTCCTGACGCTGAATCACGCACGGCCGTCCACCGACTGTCCACCGAGGCCACCCAGCAGGAACCGCCAGAACCCATCGCAATCAACGAAACTGCAGGTCACAGGCGCCACCTTGGGAATCGATGACGCTAACGAACCGATGACCTACGCATTGCGATGCACAGGGTTCAGGTGCCCGATTTGCCTGACTTCCATGGTCGTCGAAACGCGAAAACCCCAGGTCAGAGGCCTGACCTGGGGTTCACTATGGAGCCGCCTTCGGGATTCGAACCCGAGACCTACGCATTACGAGTGCGTTGCTCTGGCCAACTGAGCTAAGGCGGCACCGTTGCCGCACGTGGTGGCAACGCGGGCCAGTCTACACAGGTTCGCGGGTGATCCGTAACGGGCTTCCGCGGCGGCCGATCAGGCCGAGGAGACGGCCAGCTTGGCGGCGAAACCGGCGAAGAGGACGGCGACCGCGCTGGTGAGGCCCGCGGAGAGCCGCTTGCGGCGGCGGAAGGCGGCGGCGAGGGTGGTGCCCGCGAAGATCAGCATCGAGAGGTAGAGCAGGCTGAAGGTCTGCAGGATGCCGCCGAGCAGGGCGAAGGAGAGGGCGGGCTGTCCGTAGGAGGGGTCCACGAACTGGGTGAAGAAGGAGAGCAGGAAGAGGATCGCCTTCGGGTTCAGCAGGCTGATCACCAGGGCGCGGCGGAACGGGCGCTCGGCGGACTCCGGGGCGGGCGCGGAGTTCTCGGGTGCGGTCGCGGCGGCGCGGTGCTCGCGCCAGAGCTGGCGGGCGGCGCGGAGCATGCCGATGCCGATCCAGAGCAGGTAGGCGGCGCCGCCGAACTTCACCACGGCGAAGACCGCCGGGTTGGCCTCCAGGAGCGAGGCGGCGCCCAGCGAGGTGAGGCTGATCAGGGTGAAGTCGCCGACGAAGACGCCGGCGGCGGCGGTGTAGCCGGTCCGGACGCCCTTGCGGGCGGCGACGGACAGCACGTACAGGGAGTTGGGGCCGGGGAGGAGGATGATCACGAGGGCGCCGAGTATGTACGTCGCCAGGTCGTTGACTCCGAGCACGGTGGGCTCCGGTGAGGTGGTGGCAGGGGTGGCGGGGCGCTCATCGTAACGTCGCACCGGTCGACAGTTGAAGCCGAAATCACCCGCGCCCCGCCACCCTCGTGCCCGCGCCCTACCCGCCGCAGCGCTTTCCCTGCTCCGGCGCCGCACCGCCCAGCAGGTACCCGTTGACCACCCCGTCGACGCAGGCGTCGTGCCGGCCGTACGCGGTGTGGCCGTCACCGTCGAAGGTCAGCAGCCGACCGGACTCCAGCTGCCCGGCCAGGGACTGGGCCCACGCGTACGGGGTGGCCGGATCGCGGGTGGTGCCGATGACCACGATCGGGGCGGCGCCGGCGGCCCGGACGGTGTGCGCGGCACCGGTGGCCCTGACCGGCCAGTAGGTGCAGGTCAGCGCCATCCAGGCCATGTCCCGGCCGAAGCGTGCCGAGGTCCGTTCGAAGTCCGGCACCGCCTGCTGGACGTCGGCCGGGGCGGCGAACGGCGCGGGCAGGTCCAGGCAGTTCACCGCCATGTTGGCGAACATGAGGTTGGGGTACGAGCCGTCCGGGCCGCGTTCGTAGTAGGAGTCCGACAGCTTGAGCAGGGCGGTTCCGTCGCCGGCCTTGGCGTCGGCGAGCGCGGTGCGCAGCTTGGGCCAGAGGAAGTCGGCGTACATGGCCTGGATGACACCGGTGGTCGCCTGCGACTCGGTGAGCCGGCGGGCACCGTCGGCGGTGGTCAGCGGCTTGGCGTCGACGGCCGCGAACAGGGCGGTGAGCTGGTCGCCGACCTGCTGCTCGGTGCGGCCGAGCGGGCAGTCCTCGCGTTTGGCGCAGTCCTCGGCGAAGGCCGCCCAGGCGGTTTCGAAGCCGCCGGCCTGGGTCCGGTTGCCGCTGAGCGCGTCGAGCGACGGGTCCATCGCGCCGTCCAGCACCATCCGGCCGGTCCGGCCGGGGAAGAGCCCGGCGTAGGTGGCGCCGAGGAAGGTGCCGTAGGACTTGCCCACGTAGTTGAGCCGTTCGTCGCCGAGCAGCGCCCGCAGGATGTCCATGTCGCGGGCCGCCTCGACGGTGCTGAGGTGGGCGAGGCGGTCGCCGGCCTGCTGCCGGCAGCCCTCGGCGAACTCCCGGTCGGCGGCCACCAGGGCGTCGATCTCGGCCTGGTCGTCGGGGGTGATGTCGGCCGCGGTGTACGCGTCCATCCGCTCGCCGGTCAGACAGGTCACCGGGCTGCTGCGGCCGACCCCGCGCGGGTCGAGTCCGACCAGGTCGTACCGGGCGCGCACGGCGCTGTCGTACGTCTTGGCGACGGCCTCCACGTACTCGACCGCCGAACCGCCGGGGCCTCCGGGGTTGAGCAGCAGCGAACCGAGTCGGCCGCCCCCCGCGCCGCCCGAGCCCGAACCGGACCCCGCCCCTGGCTCTGCCCCTTCTCTTGCCCCCGACCCCGAGCCGGCCGGGGCGGCGAGCGCGCGGACCGCCGAGAGCGTGAGGTCGCCACCGCCCGGGTGCTCGTAGTCCAGCGGCACCGTGAAGGTCGTGCACTCGAAGCCGTCGTCGCACGGCTGCCAGGTCGGCCGCTGCCCGTAGTACGGCGCCAGCGCGGCGGGGACGGCCGCCGGGAGCGGCTCCAGCGGCGTGGTGCCGGGCCGGACGGGGGGCGCCGAAGCGGCGGCGGAGGACGAGCCGGCGTCCGAGGACGCCGCCCCCGGGGTGGACGAGGAGGAGCTGCACCCGCCGACCAGCAGCCCGGCGACGGCCAGCGCCGCAGCCACCGCTCGCCCGTGCCCGTTCCGCCCTGCCCTCATCCGGTCCCCTTCGGGTGCGGGGGCGCGGCCGCTGCCGACACCCCTGGTACCGCGCAGCGTAGCCTTCGCCGACACCCTGCTCAGGACGCCTTGGCCAGTGTCTCGGCCAGGTACTGCGCCGCCTGCCGGACCAGCCGCAGCCGCTCCCGGTCGGCGGTGTAGTCCTGCACGTTCTCGGAGATCCGGACGTCGGCGCGGGCCGCCGCACCGGTGCCGCCGCGCAGCGCCGCCTGCAGCTTGCGGGCCGCGTCCAGACCGGCGGCATCGGCCTTGGCGGCGGCCAGCAGCAGCTTCGGGGCGGCATTGGCCGGGGCCTCGGCCCCCGTCCGGGTCAGCGCGACGGTGTCGTACCGGCCGGAGACCGCTGCGGCCGCGCCGTACAGGTCGGGGCGGGCCAGGGCGGCGGCGGCCGCGCAGGGCGCGCCGCCCTCGACGCCGAGCGTGCCCCAGGAGGCCGGGCCGGGCGGCAGGGTGCGGAAGGTGGCCGCGATGGTGGTGCGCAGCGCGTCGTCGTCGGCGATGGCCAGCGGGGCGGCGGCGACCAGGTCGCACGGGTGCTCGGTGCCGTTCGGCGCCTCGGGGGCGACCAGGATGAACGGGCGGGCCTTGCCGCTCTGGACGGCGGAGCCGAGGCCCTCGAAGACGTCCGGGACTTCGGTGTCGGCGGTCTTGCGCGGGGTGGCCGCGTGCATCACGACCACCGGGAAGCGGCCGTTCGGGTCCTTGGCGTACTGGGCGGGCAGCCAGACCCGGACATTGCGCGGGTGCCCGTCCGGGCCGGGGACGGCGGACTGCAGCAGCTCACCGCCGCCCGGATGGCCGACGCTGTCGAACCGGCTGGCCACGGCCGCCGGGGCGGGCGCCGGAGCGGGCGCGACGGCCGGGGCGGCCGGGGCGGGTGCCTCGACGGCGGGGGGCGCGGCCTGCCGCGCCCCGCCCTCGCCCGCGGTGTCGGCGGCGAGCTCCGCGGAGTCGGACCGCGAGGCCGACCCGCCGAAGCCGCCAAAGGTGCCGAGGGCCGTCAGCAGGGTCAGTGCCGTGACGCAGACACCGCAGACCATCGCACCGGCCGCGCGCAGCAGCATCGGCCGCTGATCTCCGGTCAGCTCGTAGGTCTCGGCGGCCCGCAGGTCACGCCAGCGCAGCAGGGCACCGCGGGCGAGCCAGATGCCGCCTGCGGCGGCTGCCAGTAGGGGAACGAGCAGGAGCGAACGGACCATGGGACGCACCGCCTCGGGAGGAGGGCCCGACGACCGGAGGGGGCCGGTGCCGGACGGGACGCGACGGCCCCGGCGTCGGGGCGCAGTCGGCCCCAGCGTGCAAGACGACCCGGCGGTCACACGCAGGTGTGCCCGGCGCGTACGGTCCGTTCACTCGAAGGTGGGACACCCGGATAGCGCGGGAAGCCCTACCGGCGACGGGGTCGCCCCTCAGCCCGCCCTCAGCGCGACGGTCATCGCCTCGACGGCGAGCAGCGGGTCGACGTTGCGGTCCAGCGCCTGCCGGCAGGCGAGCACCGCCTCGATCCGCCGCAGCGTGCCCTCCGGCGGGCCGGCCTGGGCGACCCGGTTCAGCGCCTGCCGCTGGTCCTCGTTGGCGAGCGAGCCGGTGGAGCCCAGCTGGAGGGCGAGCACGTCCCGGTAGAAGCCGAGCAGGTCGAGCAGGGCGACGCCGAGCGTCTCCCGGCGGGTGCGGGTGGCGCGGCTCTTCTGCCGCTTCTCCAGCTCCTTGACCGCCCCGGCCATGCCGCGCGGCGTCTTGCTGCCCTCGGCCGCGCCGTACGCGGCCTTGAGGTCGTCGGTCTCCTTGGTGTCCTGGGTCTCGGCGAGCGCCTCGGCATCGGCCTTCGCCGTGTCGACCAGCCGCTGGGCGGCGGCCAGGCAGCCGCCGATGTCGCCGACCTCCAGCGGGATCCGCAGCACCTCCGCACGCCGGGTGCGGGCCTGGTCGTCGACGGCCAGCCGGCGGGAGCGCTCGATGTCCCCCTGCCCGGCGAGCGCGGCCAGCCGGGCCGTCCCGGGGTCGACACCGTCGCGGTTCACCAGCATGTCGGCGACCGCCTCGGCGGCGGGCTGACGCAGCACCAGCAGGCGGCAGCGCGAGCGGATGGTGGGCAGCACGTCCTGCACGGAGGGCGCGCAGAGCAGCCAGACGGTGCGCGGGGAGGGCTCCTCCACGCCCTTGAGCAGGGCGTTGGCGGCGGCCTCGGTGAGCCGGTGGGCGGCGTCGACCAGGATCACCGACCAGCGCCCGCCGGTCGGGTAGCTGGACGCCCGCAGCACCAGAGCACGCATGTCGCCGACACCGATCGACAGGCCGTCGGTGCGCACGTACTTCACGTCCGCGTGGCTGCCCGCCAGCACGGTGTGGCAACCGTCGCAGAAACCGCAGCCGGGTGTGCCGCCGAGCGCGAGGTCCGGGCTGGTGCACTGGAGGGCGGCGGCGAAGGCGCGGGCGGCGGTGACCTGGCCGGCTCCGGGCGGGCCGGTGAAGAGCCAGGCGTGCGTCATCAGCGAGGCGTTCCCGCCCGGCTGCGCCGCGGCCCCGCGACCGGCGGCCGCCATCGCCCCGGCCGCCCGGGCCGCGGCGGTCAGCTGCTCGACCACCCGCTCCTGGCCCACCAGGTCGTCCCAGACGGCCACTGCTGCTCCCAAGCTCGGTACGGACTGCGCCGGATCCCGCCCGCCCGCGCGCCGGACGGCGCTCCGGGCACGGTCACCCGCGGTCGAGCATACGTGCCCGGTACGACGGCGGGCGGTGCCGCCGGAGCACCGCCCCGGCCGCACCGCCCGCCGTCCTTCGAGTCACCACCGGTCGGGACCGATCCACGGTCCGTCGGACCGCGTCACCACCCCGTCGAGCGTTCACCCGGTGCGGCGCCGCCCGGTGCAGCGCCGCCCGGCCGTGGCCGGCTCCTCCGCCCGCTCGACGGTCAGCTCCGGCGCCCCCAGCGCCGGCCCTTGCCCTTGCCGTCACCCTCGCCCTCCGCCCGGCCCTGGCCGCCCTGCCCGCCGGCGCCCGCCGGCGGAGGAGCGGCGGCGCCACCGCGCGGGTCCTGCGGCTTCCGGTCGGCGGGACCGCCCTGATCCCAGCGGGCCCACTCGTCGCGCGAGCCCAACAGGGTGTCGGTGAGGCTCGGCAGGTCGTCCATCGGGGTCTCCTCGGCCCAGGAGGGCCGGGGGCGCGGCTCGGCGGCCGGCTGCTCCTCGACCACCGGGAGCTCCCGGGTGCTGTCGACCGGCGGCACCCGGTCGGCCGGGCGGCCCGGCTCGACCCGGGGCAGCACCTCGGTGCGGTCCGCGTGGTCGCGCCCCGCCCCGGACCGCTCGGCGTCCGCCGAGGGCACCCGGGGCAGCACGGCCGTCTCGTCCGCCGGGACGACCGGCAGCTTCGTCGTCGCATCGGCCTCCGGGGCCCGGCTCGCCGACGCACCGCCGGCTGCCGCGGCGCCGGCCGCCTCGGCCGCCCGGACGGCCGCCCGACGGTCCCGCTCGGAGATCTCCTGGGTGGCGTCCTCGGGCTCCCGCACGACCCGCAGCTCGGTGGTCACGTCGTCGACCGGAGGAACCGGCCGGTCCGCCCGGTCCGCCGCACTCTCGGCGGCGGCAGCGGCCGCGGCGAGCGCGGCGGCCTGCGCCAGCCGGGCCTCCTCTGCCCGCTGCAGCGCCTCCTCGGCACGCCGGCGCTGCTCCTCGCGCTGCCGCTCGCGCTGCCGCTGGAGCTCCGCCTGGGCGGCCGCCTCGTCGGCGAGCCGCTTGCGCTCGGCGGCCTCGGCCGCCAGCCGGGCCTCCTCGGCCGCGCGCTGCCTGGCCTCCTCCTCGGCCCGTCGGCGGGCTTCCTCCTCCGCCTTGCGCCGGGCCTCCTCGGCCGCCTTGCGCGCCGCCTCGGCGGCGGCCCGATCGGCCGCCTCCTTGGCCAGCCGCTCCTTCTCCGCCTGCTCGGCCCGGAGCTGCTCCAGCAGCTCCAACCGCTTGCGCTCGGCGGCCTCCTCCTCCGCGCGCCGGCGGGCCTCCTCGGCGGCGCGGCGCTCGGCCTCCTCCCGGGCGAGCCGCTCCTGCTCGGCCCGGGAGGCCTTCTCCTGCTCGGAGAGCGGCAGCTCGCGGTCGAGCCGGTGGCGGATCGCGGTGGTGACGAAGCCGGGCTGCCGGCTGCCGTCCACGACCAGGTACCGGCCCGGGTCGGCGGCGGCCAGCGCGAGGAAGCCGGACCGGACCCGCTGGTGGAACTCGGTCGGCTCGGACTCCAGCCGGTCCAGCGCCTCGGTGAACCGCTCCCGCGCCCTGGTCGGGTCGACGTCCAGGACGACGGTCAGGTCGGGCACCAGCCCGCCGGTCGCCCAGCGCGAGATCCGGGCCACCTCGGTGGCGGCCAGGTCGCGGCCGGCGCCCTGGTAGGCGATCGAGGAGTCCATGTACCGGTCGGTGATCACCACCGCGCCGCGGGCCAGCGCCGGGCGGATGACGTTCTCGACGTGCTCGGCGCGGTCGGCGGCGTAGATCAGTGCCTCCGCGCGGTGCGACAGGCCGGTGTTGCCGACGTCCAGGACGAGGCCGCGCAGCCGCTGGCCGACGGGGCTGCCGCCGGGCTCGCGGGTGAGCACCACCTCGTGGCCCTTGCCCCGGATCCACTCGGCGAGCGCCTGGGCCTGGGTCGACTTGCCGGCGCCGTCGCCGCCCTCCAGGGCGATGAAGAAGCCGGTACCGGTGGTGCGGTGCGGAGCCGGCCCGGTGGCGCCGCGGACGGCGTCCAGCAGGTCCCGGCCGAACGGGGCGGTGCCCCGCCGGTCGTCGGTCCTGAGCAGCACGACGGCCGCGAGCACCAGGGTCAGCAGCCCGGCGGTGGCCACCGCGAGGGCGGCGCCGCCGTGGATGAAGGTGAACGAACCGGGCTCGACGGTGCCGTACTCGACCTCGCCGTAGGCCCCGGCGATCAGCGGGACGACGATCAGCGCGCCGCCCACCACGGCCCGCAGCACCGCGTACAGGTGCTCGGTGACCTTCGGCAGCCGGTCCTCCTCGACCTCCTGGGCGAGCAGCGCACGTCCGGTCGAGATGACGATCCCGGCGGCCAGGCCGGCCAGCACGGTCAGCAGCAGCACCAGGACGAAGTCCAGCACCAGGCCGGCCAGGATCAGCGCGACGCCCTCGGTCAGCAGCGCCAGCGCGAGCAGCCGGCGGCGGGAGAGCGCGGGCAGGGTGGCCCGGGTGAGCCGGGCACCGAGCGCGGGCGTGCCGGCGGCGGCGAGCACCAGCAGGCCGTAGCCGATCGGCCCGGCGCGGTGCTCGGCGGCGGTCAGCAGCGCGAGCGCGGCGACGCCCGCCATCGAGGCGTAGGCGGCGGCGACCGAGAAGGTGAAGAACGGGGCGCCGCCGGTGCGGCCCTTGCTCAGCGCGGGACCGGGCGTGGCGTCGGTCGGGGCCCGCAGGCTCCGCAGCGGGGAGGACGGGGCGGCCGCCGTCGGGCCGCCGGGCAGCTCCTGCAGGTACGCCCGGCCGGCCGAGACCGCGAACAGGGCGGCCGCGCCGAGCGCCGCGAAGGTGGTCTGGTGGATGCGCAGCCAGTCCGAGCCGAGGGCCGCGAAGACGTTGTTGACCAGGGTGAGCGCGACCAGCGCGGCGGCGGCGAGCGGCACGGTGGCCCAGCCGGTGCGGCGGTCCAGCGTCCGGACGCTCTCCAGGTTGGCCGCGGACGGGCGCTGCTCGGCCGGGGGCACGAAGGGGTTGGCCGGCGGCAGCAGGCCGGGCACGGCGGCGGCCTTGGCGATCGCCCAGACCCGCTCGGCCGCGCCGGTCACGAAGACGGTGGCGAGCAGCACGTAGGTCGCGGCGCCGGAGGGCCTGAGGCCGGAGCCCAGCCAGACGATCCACCAGGGCGCGATGCCGATCAGCACCACCCGCAGCACGTCGGCGCCGAGCAGCGTCCAACGCCGGTCCAGCCTGCCGCTGAGCAGCCCGTGCACCGGGCCCAGCAGGGCGGCGCCGACCAGCAGGGTGGCGGTCAGCCGGGCCGCGAAGACCGCGGCGACCGCGAAGGCGAGGCTGCGCGGCAGGTCGCCGAACTGCCCGCCGAGGGCGGCCGCGATCACGGTCAGCGCGAGCAGCACCAGCAGGCCGAGCCGGTCGGCGGTGCCGCCGATCAGCTGAGTGGTCCAGAGGCGGCGGTACGGGCGCAGCCGCAGCAACGCCCGGGCCCGCTCACCGGGAGTCCCGGCGGGCGCGACCTCGGGCAGGTCGGGCGTGCCGGCTCTGGCGGCACCGCCGGCGCCGGGGGTGGGCTGCTCCTCGCTCGTCATACGGTCAGCGTAGCGGTCGGCACCGGCCGGAAAAGAGGGGTGCGGGCTTCCGGATACCCGTCATTGCAGGGTTGTGACGCACCGCGCACATGCTCGGCACCGCCCGCCGCAGGCCCGGCCCACCGTGCCGCGCACCGGTCGTCCACAGACCGCGGGCCCGCGCCTCCGGAGAGGACGCGGGCCCGGTGCCACTGGTGGAGGGTCAGCCCTCGTCGGTGGCGGTGGCCTTGCTCGCGGCGGCCTTCTTGGTGGCCGTCTTCTTCGCGGCGGCCTTGGTCGTCGTCTTCTTGGCCGTGGTCTTGGCCGCGGCCGTCTTGGTGGCGGTGGCCGTCTTGGTGGCGGTCTTCTTCGCCGCCGCCTTCTTCGCCGGGGCCTTCTTCGCCGTCTTCTTCACCGGCCCGCGGGCCCTCTTCTCCGCGAGCAGCTCATAGCCGCGCTCGGGGGTGATGGTCTCGACCTCGTCGTCCTTGCGCAGCGTGGCGTTGGTCTCGCCGTCGGTGACGTAGGGGCCGAAGCGGCCGTCCTTGACCACCACCGGACGCTCGCTGACCGGGTCCGTGCCCAGTTCCTTGAGCGGCGGCGCCGCGGCGGCGCGACCGCGCTGCTTGGGCTGGGCGTAGATGGCCAGGGCCTCCTCCAGGGTGACCGTGAACATCTGCTCCTCGCTGGTGAGCGAGCGGGAGTCGGTGCCGCGCTTGAGGTACGGGCCGTAGCGGCCGTTCTGCGCGGTGATCTCCACGCCCTCCGGGTCCACCCCGACCACGCGCGGCAGCGACAGCAGCTTCAGCGCGTCGTCGAGCGTGACGGTGTCCAGCGCCATGGTCTTCAGCAGCGACGCGGTGCGCGGCTTGACGGCGTTCTTGCCCGTCTTGGGCGTGCCCTCGGGCAGGATCTCGGTCACGTACGGGCCGTACCGGCCGTCCTTGGCGACCAGCTGGTTGCCGCTGACCGGGTCCTGACCGAGCTCGAAGTCGCCGCTGGGCTTGGCCAGCAGCTCCTCGGCCAGCTCGACGGTGAGCTCGTCCGGCGGCAGCTCCTCCGGGATGTCGGCGCGCTGGCCGGGCTCGCCCTCCACGGTGGAGGCGCGCTCGACGTAGGGACCGTAGCGGCCGACCCGCAGGGTGAGGTCGTCGCTGATCCGGAACGAGCTGATCTCCCGGGCGTCGATCGCGCCGAGGTCGGTGACCAGTTCCTTCAGACCACCCAGGTGGTCGCCGTCGCCGTTGCCGGCCTCGGCGGCACCGCCGGTGGCGTGCCCCTCGCCCTCACCGAAGTAGAAGCGCTTCAGCCACGGCACGGACTGCGCCTCGCCCGCCGCGATGCGGTCGAGGTCGTCCTCCATCCGCGCGGTGAAGTCGTAGTCGACCAGCCGGCCGAAGTGCTTCTCCAGCAGGTTGACCACGGCGAAGGAGAGGAACGACGGCACCAGCGCCGTCCCCTTCTTGAAGACGTAGCGGCGCCCGATGATGGTGTCGATGATCGAGGCGTAGGTGGACGGGCGGCCGATCTCCCGGTCCTCCAGCTCCTTGACCAGCGAGGCCTCGGTGTACCGGGCCGGCGGCTTGGTGGCGTGGCCCTCCGGGGTGAGCTGCTCGGCGGCCAGCGGGTCGCCCTCGGTCACCTGCGGCAGCCGGCGCTCGCGGTCGTCCAGCTCGGCGTTCGGGTCGTCGGCACCCTCGACGTAGGCCTTGAGGAAGCCGTGGAAGGTGATGATCTTGCCCGAGGCGGAGAACTCGGCGTCCCGGCCGTCCGAGGAGCGGCCGCCGACCTTCACCGTGACGGACTGGCCGACCGCGTCCTTCATCTGGGAGGCGACGGTGCGCATCCAGATCAGCTCGTAGAGCCGGAAGTCGTCGCCGCTCAGGCCGGTCTCGGCGGGGGTGCGGAAGCGGTCGCCGGACGGGCGGACGGCCTCGTGCGCCTCCTGGGCGTTCTTGACCTTGCTGGCGTAGGTGCGCGGCGCGTCCGGCAGGTAGTCGGCCCCGTAGAGCTGCGTGACCTGCGCCCGGGCGGCCGTGATCGCGGTCTCCGACAGCGTGGTGGAGTCGGTACGCATATAGGTGATGAAGCCGTTCTCGTACAGCTTCTGGGCCACCTGCATGGTCCGCTTGGCACCGAAGCCCAGCTTGCGGCTGGCCTCCTGCTGGAGCGTGGTGGTGCGGAACGGCGCGTACGGCGAGCGGCGGTAGGGCTTGGACTCGACGCTGCGGACGCTGAACGCGGTCTGCTCCAGGGCGGCGGCCAGCGCGCGGGCGGCCTGCTCGTCCAGGTGCAGGGTGTTGACGCTGCCGGCCTTCAGGCGGCCGTCCGAGCCGAAATCGCGGCCGCTGGCGATCCGCTTGCCGTCGACGGCGGAGAGCCGGGCGCCGAAGGTCTCCGGGTTGGCGGCGTCGGCCGGGGTGCGGCCGGTGCCGAAGGTGGAGACCAGGTCCCAGTAGGAGGCGCTGCGGAAGGCGATCCGCTCGCGCTCCCGCTCGACCACCAGGCGGGTCGCGACGGACTGCACCCGGCCCGCCGAGAGCTTCGGCATGACCTTCTTCCAGAGCACCGGCGAGACCTCGAAGCCGTAGAGGCGGTCGAGGATGCGACGGGTCTCCTGGGCGTCGACCAGGCGCTGGTTCAGCTCGCGCGGGTTGGCCACCGCCTCCTGGATCGCGGTCTTGGTGATCTCGTGGAACACCATCCGGTGCACCGGCACCTTGGGCTTCAGCACCTGCTGGAGGTGCCACGCGATGGCCTCGCCCTCGCGGTCCTCATCGGTGGCGAGGAAGAGCTCGTCGGACTCCGCGAGCAGCGACTTCAACTTGCTGACCTGGGACTTCTTGTCCGCGTTCACCACATAGATGGGCGCGAAGTCGTGGTCGACGTCGACGCCGAGGCGGCGCACCTCGCCGGTGTACTTGTCCGGGACCTCGGCCGCTGTGCTGGGCAGGTCCCGAATGTGCCCGACGCTCGCCTCGACGATGTAGCCGGGGCCAAGGTAGCCCTTGATCGTCTTCGCCTTGGCCGGCGACTCGACAATGACGAGTCGCTGTCCGTGCGCGGTCTCGCTGCTCGGGGACACCTTCGCTCTTCTCTCCCGGTCGTTATGTGAGCTGGTCGGCGCTGGCAGCACGGGCTGCGCTCCGCCCGACCCCTCCACCGTCCCGGGGCTGCCGCTGCACGACGACCCCACCAGCGGAGTGTGACCGTACCCCGGCCACCCTTGTCAAACGGAAGGATCCTGCTTTTTCACCGGCAAGGCCGACCGACGCCACTCGAACGGTAACCCGATGATGGAGGATCGCGCCCCGTGGAGGGGGGCTTCGGCGGGTTTCGAAGGATGGAATGACGGATTTCAAAATCTGTCAACGGAAAATCGACACGCCTCGGCGGCGGGCCGATGGTAGGCGGGCGGCGAGCACCGGGGCACGGTACGGGCCGGTTGCACACCCAGTACCCCGGTATGTCCATCCGCGGTGTGGCGGTGCGGCGACGCGCTTGGGCCTGCGCGCCCGGGCCTGCACACCGGACGGGACCGAGCCGGACCTGACCGGAATGCGCCGGACCGGTCGAGCAACTGCCGGGCCGCGCGATCGGGCCCGGGCGCGCTCAGCCCGTCAGACCGGCGGTGATCAGGACGGCCCCCGCCGCCACGCAGCCGGTGCCGAGCGACGTCCAGAGCAGATCGGCCACCGCGGCCCGACCGGTCTCCGCCGCCGCCAGGACGACGCGGCTCGGCCGACGCGGGTCGTAGGAGATGCGGACGGACGCACCGGGCGCGAAGCGGGCCGGCCGGCGCAGCGGGGTGTGACCGCGCGGCCGGGTGAGCACCAGCTCGGCACAGCGCCCCGGGCCGGTACCGCCGGGCGCGGCCGGCGCGGAGAAGGAGAGCAGCGGCGCGCTGTCCAGCTCACCGTGCGCGGTGGCCTCGGCGACCACCGTGGCCACCGCCGGCACACCCCGGCGCCGCACGTGGTGGCGAAGGCGCACTTCGGCAGCGCACCAGAGCAGCAGTGCGCTGCCGAAGAACGCGAGCACGGTGCCGCCCACCGTGGCCGTCGTCGTGTCCACGCCTTGCCCCCAGCTCTGTCCACAGCCTGTGGACAGAGCCTCACAGTCGGGGGCCAACGCGGGACAGCTGTGCAGCGACCGGCGGGCGAACCGGGGGATACGGGGAGATGAACCGGCCGAACGATGCCGGGCCGGGCCCGCACCGGGTGCGGGCCCGAGTGGGGTGCGGGCCGAGGTGCGGGCCCGAGCGGGCACGGGACAGCGCCGGGTGCGGGCCCGCTCCGGGTCGCGCCCGAGTGCCACCGGGCGCCCGGCGAGCGGCGTCGGTCAGTCGACCGGGCGGATGAACCCCTGCTCGGTGAGCAGCCGCAGCGACTCCGGCACCCGGTCCCGCAGCACCACCCGGTCCTCGCCGAGCAGTTGCGCGATGGCGTCCACGATCTCGCCGGCCGACAGCGTCCCGTCGCAGACCCCGGCGAACCCGGCACCCACCGTGTCCACCTTGGTGGCACGCCGCATGCCCCGGTTGTGACGCAGGATCACGTGCTCCGGATCCTCCGCCCCGGGTGCGCCGACCTGCTCCTGGACCACCTCGTCGGCCAGCACGTACCGGGCCGCGAGCAGCCCCGCGTCGTCGTGCGTGCGCAGGTAGTCCTGCCGGTCGAACCACTCCTCGATGTGCGGGCCGAGCGGCTGCTCCACCGGGTGCGGCCACTCCTCCACCCGGACGGTCGGCCGCTCGGCACCGCTCGCCCGCAGGGTGATCCAGCCGAAGCCGACGCCCTCGACCCCGCCCTCCTCGAAGGCGTCCAGCCACTCGCCGTACCGGGCCTGGTAGTCGCCGCCGGGGCCGCGGTGGTCGCCGCCGTCACGCAGCCACAACTCGGCGTACTGGGCGACGTCCTGGACCTCCCGCTGGACGATCCAGGCGTCCAGGCCGGTGCCCGCCACCCAGCCGGCCAGCCGGTCGTGCCAGTCCTCGCCCTTGACGTGCTGCCAGTTGGCGAGCAACTGGCAGTAGCCACCGGGCTCCAGGTGCGCGGCGGCGGAGCGGACCAGGCTGCGGCAGAGGTCGTCGCCCGCCATGCCGCCGTCCCGGTAGGTGAACCGGCCGCCGGGCGAGATCACGAACGGCGGGTTGGAGACGATCAGGTCGAACTTCCGCTCCCCGACCGGCTCGAAGAGACTGCCGTCGACGGCGTCGGTGTTGTCGAACCCGGAGAGCGCGAGGGTCAGCTCGGTGAACCGCAGGGCGCGCGGGTTGAGGTCGGTGGCGGTGACCCGCTGGGCGTGCCGGGCGGCGTGCAGCGCCTGCACCCCGGAGCCCGACCCGAGGTCCAGGGCGGCCCTGACCGGCCGGCGCACCGTGATGTTGGCCAGCGTGGTGGACGCGCCCCCCACCCCGAGCACCAGGTCCTTGCGGGCGACGCCGTGCGCGGTCTCACCCGAGCCGATCCCGCCCGCGCCACCGACCGCGCAGCCCAGGTCGGAGACCACCCAGGCGTCCGAACTCGGCAGACCGGACACCTCGTTGGCGTACGGGCGGACGTCCACGGTGGCCCGCACCAGATCGCCGTCCGGGCGCAGCCAGCCGTCGGTCAGGCAGTCCTCGACCGGCAGCGCGGCGGCGGCCGCCCGGTACGGCACGGGCTGCTGCAGCAGGAACAGCCGCACCAGCGTCTCCAGCGGGCTGCCGCCGCGGGTGGCGCGCAGGGCCGGCACGGCCTCGCTGCGCGCCAGCGCGGCGTAGCCGGTGGGCCCGAGCAGGTCGAGGCAGCCGTCGGCGGTGTACGAGGCCGCGAGCAGCGCCTCGCGGAACTTGGCGAGGCGGGTCGGGTCGAGAACGGGGCTACTGATCACCCCGCCATTGTCCCCCGGGCCGCCGGGCCCGCTCCCCCGCCCGGGCCGACCGCACCGCCGGACGAGCCTTTCCCACGGGGCTCCAGGAGGCCCCCGAAGGGCCCACGCCTGGTCGGCCGGCGCTCGGCGGACGGTCCCGCCCACGGCTGACGGCTGACGGCCCACGGCTGACGGCTGACGGCTGACGGCTGACGGCCCACGGCTGACGGTCAGCGGCCGGGTCGGCCGCTGACCGGTCGGGTCAGCTCGCCGAGGGGGCGGCGGGGGCGGACGGGGCCGAGGTCGCGGCCGGGTCCGTCGCGGCCGCACTCCCCGTCGGGCTCGCGCCGTCCGTCGCGCCGGGCGCGGGAGTGCCGGTGCTGCCACCGGCCGTCGGAGCCCCGCTCGCCCCGGCGGTGGGCGCCGCGGCGGCCGAGCCCGGCTTGCAGCCCTCCTGCTTGGCCATCGCGGCACCGAGGTCGCCACGCTGCAGCTTGGCCTGCGCCTGGGTGGAGAGCGAGGCCAGCTGCTGCAGCTGGTCGGAGACGCTGCGCAGCCCGTCCGCGAACTTCGCCTGGTCGTCGTTGGACAGCGCGTCCAGCTTCTTCTGGACGTCCAGGTAACCGTCGGCCGCCTTGTTGAGCTCGGCGACGGTGTCCTTCTGGAGGGTCCCGCCGTCGTCGACCTTGGGCGCGCCGGCGGAGTCGATGGCCGCGGCGATGTCCTGGTTGGTCTTGGCCAGCCGTCCGATGTCGGCGGAGAGGCGCTTCTGCAGTTCGCCCGGCGCCTCGCCGGTCTTCACCTGGCCGGTGTCCGCCAGGGCGGTCTGTGCCTGGGCGATCGGGTCCTTGGCCGCGCCGCAGACGTTCGCCGCCCAGGACTCCAGCTGCTTGCTGTTGTCGTCGCCGCAGCCGACGGCGCCGAACGCCAGCAGCGCGCCGAGCGCGGGTACGGCCAGCAGTCGCTTGTTCACCGGGAGAGGCCCTTTCGGTTTCGGTCGTCGAACTGCGAACCTACACGGCCCCCACCCGGCCCCCGGTTCCCGCCCGCCCCGGCCCGATCGGCCTCCCCGGGCCCCGGCCGGACCGGCTCAGGCCCGCTCGACCCTGATCGGATCGCCCGGGCGGACGGTCCGCAGCACGTCGGGGTCCGCGTCCAGGGCGCCGAGGATGTTGCAGGGGGCGGCCAGCCGGCACTCCCCGTCCCGTGAGATCGGCGTCGGCCCGTAGGGCAGCGCGAGACTGTCCCCGTCCGTCCAGAACGCCACCGTGCCCGGCTCGACGACCTGTCGGGCACCGTCCTCCCTGGGCACGCTGACCGGCGTGCCGAAGTACACCTCCTCGCCCCAGGTGCTGGCCGACGAACTGATCGGCAGCACGCCCCAGAGCGCCTCGGCGGTGGGCGTGGCCTCAAGCGTGGCGAGCGCCTGACCGGCAGGCCACAGAATGCGAATCCGCATGGGTTCCCTCATCTACGACGGGCCCGATCGCTGATCGGGCCCGGTCGTGCCGAGAGCAGGGAACCGCTGAATTCAACAACCTGTCAATGCCTGCCCGCCAGGTGGACCGCTCGACGGCGGAACCGGCAGGCCCGGCGGCCGCGAAGGCCGGGAGACGGGCGGCAGGCCCGGGGTATCAGAGGACCGGAGGCCGGAGAACACGGGCTCGGTGACGGCGGGCGAGCGGCCGTGAGGACCGCAGCCCGAACCGAGGCGCCGGCCAAGGCCTTGTTGCAACGGGGAAGGCGAAGGATCGGTCCGCACGCGTCCGCGTGCGTCAGAGCACCATCGCATCGACCGAGACGGGCCAGCTCATCCGGATCAGGCCACCGCTCGCGCCGCTGGTGACTTCCAGCTCCTCGACCAGTCCGGTGATCACGGCGAGACCCAGGGTGTCCTCGTCCGGATCACCCTCGTCAGCCCCCGGGGCCGGAACGGTGGCGGGGCCCGCCTCGTCCTCGACCTCGATGAGGAAACGCTTCTCCTGGTCAGTGAGAGCGACCCGGACCGCACCGGTGATACCACCGCGCTGGTGCAGGCCGACCGCCCGCGAGCACGCCTCACCGACGGCGAGCCGGACTTCGTCGAGCACCGACTCGTCGACCCCGGCTCGTCTTGCCACAGCCGCAGCGACCAGCCGGGCCGTACGGACATGCTCGGGAAGCGCGCTGAATCGAAGTTCGACGGTTGCCATCTCTCCCCTTCGGGGTGTCCGGCCGGGGCCGGGCATGCGGGCCCCGGCGGGCCGGTCTCAGCCGGCCCCGGGGCGGCCGGGAGACCGGGGCCACGAGGGCCCCGGTACACCGGACGCGTGGATCGGGCGGGCCGGCACGGGGCCGGCCCGGCCGGGTCAGTCGGTCGAGTTGACCGCGTCGTCCACCGAGGTGTGGATCGGGAAGACCTTGGTCAGGCCGGTGATGCGGAAGATCTTCAGAATTCGCTCCTGGTTGCAGACCAGGCGCAGCGAGCCCTCATGGGCCCGCACTCGCTTCAGACCGCCCACCAGCACGCCCAGACCGGTCGAGTCGAGGAAGTCCACGCCCTCCATGTCGACGACGAGGTGGTAGTTGCCGTCGTTGACGAGCTCGACCAGCTGCTCGCGCAGCTTCGGGGCGGTGTACACATCGATCTCGCCGCCAACCTCGACGACCGTGCGATCGCCGACTGTACGGGTCGACAGGGACAGGTCCACGGAACCTCCAGCACCTTGCCTTGCTACGTCATTGCGATCTTCGGCCGGACGGCCGCCACCGCATGGATCGCGAGCCCCGGGCGCACCCAGCCACGCGTGGCGAGCCTCAGCGCTGCGACCCCCGGCCGTACGGCCGTCACGGCCACATTCAACCACCTGCGACCATGCCCGCACGATGGCTTACGACGATTCTCCGTCACGCCGGTGACACACTGGGTCCTCATGCCGCCCCGTCACAGCCTGCCCGAGGCACTGCTCGCGACCCTGTCCACCACCCGGGGGCGGTCGGACCGGCTCACCCATACGGAGCACCTTCCCGCCCGACCAGCCCGTTATTCACCCTGGCCCGACTCGATCCGGTCCGAGATCGTCGACTCCGCCCGGGCGCTGGGCGTGGAACGTCCCTGGGCCCATCAGGCAGAAGCGATGAATCTGGCCAAAAGCGGCCATACTGTGGTGATCGCCACAGGGACCGCCTCGGGCAAGTCGCTCGGCTACCTGGCACCGGTGCTCAGCGACCTGCTGGACGGCACCGAGGCCCGCAACGGCCGCGGCGCCACCGCGCTGTACCTGGCCCCGACGAAGGCGCTCGCCGCCGACCAGCGGCGACGGGCCGCCGAACTCGCCCCGCCCAGGGTCCGGCCGGCCCTCTACGACGGCGACACGCCGCCCGAGGAGCGCGAGTGGGTCCGCCAGTACGCCTCGTACGTGCTCACCAACCCCGACATGCTGCACCGCGGCATCCTGCCCGCCCACGCGCGTTGGTCCTCCTTCCTCAAGACGCTGCGCTACGTGGTGGTCGACGAGTGTCACAGCTACCGGGGCGTGTTCGGCTCGCACGTCGCCCAGGTGCTGCGACGGCTGCGTCGGATCTGTGCCCGGTACGGCGCCTCACCCACCTTCCTGCTCGCCTCGGCCACCACCGCCAACCCGGCCGCCACCGCCCGCCTGCTCACCGGGCTGCCCGCCGAGGCCGTCACCGAGGACGCCTCTCCGCGCGGTCCGATGGTCTTCGGCCTCTGGGAACCGCCGCTCACCGAGAACGTCGGCGAGCACGGGGCACCCGTGCGCAGGACGGCCACCGCCGAGGCCGCCCACCTGCTGACCGACCTCGTCGAGCGGGAGATCCGCACCGTCGTGTTCGTCCGCTCCCGCCGTGCCGCCGAACTCGTCGCGCTCCAGACCCAGGACCAGCTCGGTCGACCGCTCGCCGACCGGGTCGCCGCCTACCGCGGCGGCTACCTCGCCGACGAGCGCCGGGCGCTGGAACGCGATCTGCACACCGGCCGCCTGCTCGGCGTCGCCTCCACCTCCGCTCTCGAACTCGGCGTCGACATCTCCGGTCTGGACGCCGTCCTGATGGCCGGATATCCCGGCACCCGTGCCTCGCTCTGGCAGCAGGCCGGGCGGGCCGGGCGCGAGGCCCAAGGCGCGCTGGCCGTCCTGATCGCCCGCGACGACCCGCTGGACACCTACCTGGTGCACCACCCGGAGGCGCTGTTCGCCACGCCCGTCGAAGCCACCGTGCTCGACCCCGACAATCCGCACGTCCTCGCCCCGCACCTGTGCGCCGCGGCCGCCGAGCTCCCGCTCACGGACACCGACCTGGAGCTGTTCGGCCCCTCGGCCGGCCCGTTGCTGCCCGTCCTGGAACGGCGCGGACTGCTCCGCCGGCGCGGTGGCGGCTGGTACTGGACCCGCCGGGAACGGGCGTCCGACGCCGTCGACCTGCGCGGCAGCGGTGGCAGCCCGGTGCAGATCGTCGAGGCCCCGACGGGCCGCCTGCTCGGCACGGTGGACGCCTCCGCCGCCCACACCACCGTCCACACCGGGGCCGTCCACATCCACCAGGGGCGCAGCTACCTCGTCCGGGACTTCGACCTGGACAGTTCCGTCGCCCTGGTCGAACCGGCCGACCCGCCCTACACCACGGCCGCCCGCGACATCACCTCCATCTCGGTGCTCTCCACCGACACCTCCCTCGCCTGGGGCGAGGGCCGGCTCAGTTTCGGTTCGGTGGAGGTGGTCAACCAGGTGGTCGGCTACCTCCGCAAACGGATCTCCACCGGGGAGATCATGGGCGAGACCAAACTCGACCTGCCGCCCCGCACCCTGCGGACCCGTGCTGTCTGGTGGTCCGTCACCGAGGACCAGCTGCTCGACGCGGACATCCCGCCCGACCAGCTCCCCGGGGCCGCCCACGCCGCCGAGCACGCCTCCATCGGCCTGCTGCCGCTCTTCGCCACCTGCGACCGCTGGGACATCGGCGGTGTCTCGGTGCCCCTGCACCCCGACACCCAGCTGCCCACCGTGTTCGTCTACGACGGCCACGCGGGCGGGGCCGGATTCGCCGAACGCGGCTTCCAGCGCGCCGTCCAGTGGCTGACCGCCACCCGGGAGGCGATCGCCGCCTGCGAGTGCGAGCGCGGCTGCCCGTCCTGCGTGCAGTCGCCCAAGTGCGGCAACGGCAACGAACCGCTGGACAAGGCGGCTGCCGTCCGGCTGCTCGACGTCCTGCTCGACGGCGCGCCTGCGGTCGACGGTGACCGGGGAGAGGGACTGGACCAGAACCAGGGGCTGGACCAGGACCAGCGCCAGCCCCGGGGCCAGTCCAGTGGCGGGGCCGCGGCACGGGACGGGGGCGCAGCACGGGGCGAGGGCGGGGCGGCCGAGCCGTCCGCCGGGGACTCATGAGCCGCCCGCCGTCGCGCTGACATCCTCGTCCGTCGCGGCAGCCGGAGCGCGGACCGGGCCTGCTCGGGAACGGGCCCGGGCCGGTCCGATCGGCAGGCCCACCGGGACTCCGCCGATCCGGACCTCCGCCACCACCTCGACGGCGTCCGCCTCCCGCTCCACGGTGCAGGAGACCAGGGTGGCCGCCTGCGCCTGCGCGATCCCGGCCGCCCGACCGCACCCGCCGTCCGGGTCCAGCAACAGCCGGTCGGCCGCCGCGAGGGCCGCCAGATCGGCGGCCGACTCGGCGCGGTGGCGGGCGCCGACCACCGAGCCGACCGAGAGGGTCGCGGTGAACGTCGCACAGCCGAGCACCGCGAACGCGATCAGCCAGACCGTCGCGGAGCCTCTGTCGGGCCGCCGCCCCACCGCCGTGCAAGCGGCCCGGGCCCGCGTGACCCGGCCCACCAAGGCCGCGACCGGACTCAGGACGGCCATGGACCCGCACCTCCTCCCGTGCCCGCCAAGGTGTCCTCCCGCGCCGCCACGGCGGCCGCGCCGAGCCGGACGGAGAGCAGGCCGGCGAGCCTGCCCGGGGCCGCCGACGGCGCGTCCACCGTGACGCGAACCGTGTCGGCCTCGACGGCCACCTGTACGGCTGCCCCGGGCGGAGCGGCCGCGCGGGCGATCGCGGCGGCGTCCACCTCTCCGCGCGCGGCCGCCCGGGCACCCACCCGCGCCGCGTCGACGCAACGGATCTGCGCAGCCGCCGCAAGCACACCCCAGATCAGCATCACGGCGAGCAGGACGAGCGCCGGCAACGCCACCGCCGTCTCCGCCGTGACGAAGCCCGCGTCACGACGGTGGGGCCGTACCGACCGGGCGGACCCGGCCGACCGCCCGGCCGCCGGGCCGTCACGTCGCATGGAGCGCCCGGTCCAGGAGTTCGGCCAGAGCACCGAGGATGGCCGGACTGGTCACCACCTTGTACAGCCCGGCGGCCAGCGCGCACGCACCGACGGTGCCCACCGCGTACTCGGCGGTGGTCATTCCGGCATCCGACCTGCCCCTGGCGCGGGCTGCCCGCCGGATCCGGACGGCCGCCCAGCGGCTCCGACGGCGACACACCCCGACCAGGCTCCGGCACGGACGCCCGGTGCCGACGGACCTGAGCGCGATCACTGCAGTCATGTCTCTCTCCTTGGGTTTCCTGCCGCTTGAGGCCGACCGGCGACCCCTGCGACTTCTCTTATGCAGAAACAGTCTTGACGTCACATCAGATCGAACGGGCGAAGCCGGCGGTGAGCCCCATGACCACCGGAACCACGCTGATCAGCACGAACGCGGGGAGGAAGCAGAGCCCGAGCGGTGCCGTGGCGAGCACTCCGGCACGGCGGACGCGGGCGTGCGCCGCGCGGGCGGCCGCACTCCGACAGCCCTGTGCCAACCCGATCAGCGGTCCGGCCGCCGGGGCTCCGCTCAGACTCGTCCGAACCAGGCAGCGTGCCAGTGGCGCCAGGGACGGGTGCTCCTCACCCAGCCGACTCCAGCAGACCTCCGGCGGGGCTCCCAGGGCCAGTTCGGCCGCGATCGTCACCAGCCGGGGCCCCATCGGGGCACCGACACTCCGGCCGACCGCCGCCACCGCTGCGGCAGGAGAGGCGGCCGACCCGAGGCAGGCCGCAAGCAGCTCTGCCGTGAACGGGAGTTGCCGGGCGAGCTGCTCCTCCTCCCACGCGAGCCGCCGCGCCACCGGGGACTGCGACCTCGACAACCGCCGGTACAGACCCACGGCCAGCATGGCGCCCGCCACCACACCCGTGCCGCCGCCGAGCAGGACGGCCGCACCGGCTCCGGCACCGGCCGCCAGCACCGCCCGCCGCACCTGCCCTGCCGCAGCCGCGCCCGGTGCGGTGGATCCGGCACCCGGCAGGG
The DNA here is from genome assembly GCF_042882445.1 of Kitasatospora sp. NPDC058218. NCBI lineage: Bacteria > Bacillati > Actinomycetota > Actinomycetes > Kitasatosporales > Streptomycetaceae > Kitasatospora > Kitasatospora sp. NPDC058218. The sequence continues at coordinate 73,434 of NZ_JBHVWC010000003.1, forward strand.
CCCACCGCCACCGGCCGACCAACCGCCCGACCGGCATCGCGGCCCGCTCCTCGCCCGACGAATCACTCTGTCCGGCCCGGGCCTGCCGTCGGACCGGAGCGAAAGGCCCGGCCCGTCGGTGGGCCCGAGAGCGCGCCCAGGGCCCGGTGCCGGAGCCCAGCAGGGCGACCGCCCTCCGGCGCCCGGCCCGCTCCTTCGCCCACCGGTGCGGAAACAGCGCCCATGCCCCCAGACCCGCTACGAGGGCGACCAGTTCGGCACCGGCCGTCACGCCGATGCCGTCTCGGCCCGAAACGAACCGCTGGGCCCACCGGGCCGGGCCCGCGTGCGGGAGATGCCACACCGCCACCCGCCGCTGTCGAGCCGGCCGCCGGTTCCGGATCCGGGCTTGACCCCGAGCCCAGCAGCGACCCCGGCCGCGCTCGCACCTCGGCCCCCGGCCTCGGCCTCGGCCTCGGCCTCGGCTGCCGATCGTCCGCCGCCCAGAGGGTCCTCCAGGGCGCCCCGTGAGGCCGCCCGGACGATCCGGGCCGTCCACGCCACCCCGAGCCCCTCCAGGACCGCTCCGCCCACCAGGCAGGCGAGCCCGGCCGGGGTGTGCAGCAGGACGGTCACCGGCCGGGCGCCGAGCGACGCGCCGAGCAGCAGCCCGGCGACGGGAAGCGCCGCCAGAACCGCGACCGTCGCTCGCGGCGCGGCCAACTCGGCGGCGATCTCCTCCGCCAGCGCACGCTCGGCGCGCAGCGCCTCGGCGACTCCGTCCAGCCCGGCGGCCAGCCCGCCGCCGCCGTCGGACGTGACCCGCCAACAGGCGGCGATCGCAGTCGCCCCCCGCCCACCCGGCAACTCCGCGAGCAGGTGGAAGGCCCCGGGCACATCCCCGCCGTACCGGCCGGCCGCGAGCCGGGCCACCGGCTCCAGGCCGACCCGACGCAGGGCCTCGCCGTCCTCGGCGAGACGCGTGGTCACCACGTGCAGCGCCTGCTCGGGTGTGGCTCCACTGCGCAACTCCCCGGCCAGCGCCGCGCAGAGGTCCACCACCGCGGTGGCCCGCTGCCGGGCCTCCATCTCCACCGCGCGACGCAGTCGCCAGCGCCGCAACGGGACGAAGGCCAGAACGGCGGCCAGCACCGGGACGGGCGAGGCCGTTGCGTGCGCGGCCCCCAACCCACCCGGCAGGAGCAGCAGTTCCGGCGTCAACCACCCCGGTCTGCGGAACCGCGCGGCCACGCCACCTCCGGTTGCCACCGGCCTTGACCACGGGGACATCAACGCGCCACCGCTCCCGCCCCCTCCCCCGCCGCTGCCACCGGCGAGCAGGAGTCCGGACCGCCGGGTGCCCGTCACCCGGCGCTGCAGAGCGCACCACCCCGCCGATGCCGCCACACAGAGCACCGCCACCCAGCACAGCTCGAACTGACTTCTCGTCATGTCATTCACCCCTCTCGTCACCTGCTCTTGCTCTTGCCACGACACAGCCCCAGTAGCGCCGCAGCTCCGGCCACGCACCCGCAGATCAGCAGGCCGAACGCCAGCTCGACCGCGTCCGTGATCACGGCGGCCCCTGCGGGAGCACAGCCCCCACCGCCACCCCACGGGTCGCGAGCAACCGGAGCAGGCGCTCCCGGCCGACCCCGGGCACGGTGAAGCCGTCCGCCGTGAATGCCACCGCCGGGGTGGTGACGGCCAGCCCGTCGCGGTCTCCGGACAGCGTGTGGATCTCGGCGACCCGGCGCCGCCCGGAGGCCGGCTCCCGCACCAGGTGCACCACCACGTCCAGGGCGGCGCGGAGTTGGCTGTGCAGCGCCGCCCGGTCCAGCCCGGCAAGCGATCCGAGCGCCTCCAACCTGACCGGCACGTCCGCCGCCGCGTTCGCGTGCACGGTGCCGCAGCCACCCTCGTGGCCGGTGTTCAGCGCGGCCAACAAGTCCGACACCTCGGCTCCGCGGACCTCTCCCACCACGAGGCGGTCGGGCCGCATCCGCAGCGCCTGGCGGACGAGGTCCCGGAGGGTCAACTCACCGAGCCCCTCCTGATTGGGCGGCCGGCTCTGCAGCCGGACCACGTGGGGATGGGCGGGCCGCAGCTCGGCGGAGTCCTCGACCACGACGATGCGCTCGCCGGCCCCGGCCAACCCGAGCAGGGCCGCCAGCAGAGTGGTCTTGCCCGTCCCGGTGCCACCGCTGATCAGCAGGGAGAGCCGGGCCCGCAGGATGCCCGCCAGCAGCTCGGCACCGGCCGCGGGCAGCGCCCCGGCGGCCACCAGCTCGTCGAGCGTGAAGGGGCGGGGTCGGCAGACCCGCAGCGAGATGTGGGTGCACCCGGACGCGATCGGCGGCAGCACCGCGTGCAACCGGGTGCCGTCCGGCAGCCGCGCGTCCACCCAGGGCCGCGCGTCGTCGAGCCGGCGCCCGGCCGCCGTGGCGAGGCGGTGCGCCAGTCGCCGGACCGCCTCGGCGTCGGCGAAGCGAACGCCGGTGGCCCTGCGCAGACCGCCGCCCCGGTCGACCCACACCTCGTCCGGCCCGTTGACGAGCACGTCCGTGACATCGGGCGCCGACAGCAGCCGGTCCAGCGGGCCCGCACCCACCAGCTCGGCGCGCAGCGAGCGCACGGTGTCGAGGACTTCGTCGCCGCCGAGCGGCGGGCGGGTGGCCCGCAGCACCGCCGCGACGGACCCGGCCGTCGGCGCCGCGCCCGACTCGGCCAGCCTGAGCCGTACGGCGTCGACCAGCGCAGCCGTCCGCTCCTCCCGGGCCGTCCGCCCGTAGGGGGGCGGCTCGGGCCGCGGGCCCTGCTCCGGCGGCCCGGCGGCCGTCGCAACGCTGCGGAGCGGCCGGTGCTCCCTCGTACCGAGACTCCGCCCGGCGGCGATCGCCCTTCCTGTGCCTCGAAGACGAACCATCAGTACACACCTCCTCCCACCGCCGGCACCGGCGGCAGCACCTCGTCCAGGAAGGTTTCGCAGAAGCGCGCCAGCGGGCCCTCCGTTCGGATCCCGGGCGGCACGCCCTGCTCGACGTCGGCAGCCAGCCCAGGCTCCGGCTCCAGCTCCCCCGCCAGTTGGAGCCGCAGCCCCCGCGCGATCCGGTGGGCCGGGAGTCCGAAGGGCCGCAGCGGGCGCACCACGGCCCGTACGTCGTCGAGTCGCATCCGGACGGAGGCCGCGACCCGGTCGGCGGCCGCAACCGCGCGCAGTTCGGCCGGCACCACCAGGAGCGCCATGTCGGACTGCTCTAGCGCCTGCCCGGCGGCCGGGTCGAGCCGGCGCGGCACGTCGACCACGACCAGCCCGCCCCGGCGCCGGGCGGCGGCCAGCACGCTGCGCATGGCGTCGGGCGGCACGGCGAGCGTGTCGCCGCGGTCCCAGGACAGGCAGGAGAGCGCGGTCAGCCGTTTGAGCACCGGCAGCGCCTTGGCCAGTTCGGCGCCGCTGACCCGGCCCCGCGAGCCGGCCAGGTCGGGCCAGCGGAGGCCGCCGGCCGCCTCGCCACCGAGCAGGATGTCGAGCCCGCCGCCGAGCGGATCGCCGTCGACGAGTATGGTCCGCCTGCCCGTGCGCGCGGCCGTGACCGCGAGCGCACAGGCCAGGGTGGACGCGCCGGCGCCGCCCCGGCCGCCGAGCACCGCGACGGTGAGCGCCGGCGTGCCGATGCCCTCGGTGGCGTCGGCGATCCGATCGAGCAGCCAGGCTTCGGCGTCCGGCAGGAACAGCACGTGCTCGGCCCCGAGTTGGACGGCTCTGACCCAGACTCCCGGGTCGTCCAGGTCCAGCCCGAGCAGCAGCACCCCGGTCCGACGGGGAAGCCCGGCACATCGCTCGACCTGATCGTCCCCGACCAGCACGAGCGGCGCGCTCTCCCAGAGCCCACGCGTCGGCGGGGCTCCCCGGATCAGCCGTGGCTCGGTACCGGCGGCCGCGCAGAGCCGCAACATGTGCTCGGCCAGGCCTTCGTCCTCGGTGACGACGAGCGGGCCGGCGGCCTCCGGGCCGTGCGCGGCGGCGTGGTCGGTGAGTGGTGTCGACATGACGGTCTCCCCTGTGCGGCGCCCGGCCGCGCTGAGCGGTACGGGCACACATCCGGATGGACGCGGCGGGCGACCGCCCGGCCGACCCCGTAGGGCCCGCCCGGCAACCGCTGCCGTCCATCACGGTGGGGGGTGATCCGGATTCCGTCAGCCCGGTTCCGATTCCCTGTGGACAACTCGGGGCTGTGGATAAGTACGTTCACTCGGACGGGGGGCTATTGAGCAAAGAATTGACGAAACTGCCTCACCGAGAAGAACCGGCACATCACGGAGAGCCGGAACGGGCAGCATCCACAGGGGCCTCCCGAACACGCTCCGGGGCTTCTTCACACCCTCTTCGAAGCGCCTCGCGGGCACCTTCGGAGCGCGCACCGGCCATCGGCCACGCTGAGCAACTGGCCACGGAGAGTGATGAAAGCGGGTCGGCGCATTCTCGACCCGACACCCCTTGGAGATCACCACGGGCGGCCCGCGGAGTCTTCCGCAAGAGCCGTTCAAGCCCTGAAAATGGCCCCGGACGTGCGACGACCCCCGCCGGGGGGGAGAGCGGGGGTCGTCTATCCACAGCCCGACTCGGGGGGGAGGAGCCGGACCGGGTTAGCACGGTCGCGAACGATCCGTGACTTCCATGGTGTACCCGAGCGGCCAGAAACACAAACCCGCGCGCCTATGAGTACGCCGAATGGCGGGCGGTTTTGCGGCGCCCTCTATCCTCGGTTCCCGTGGACACCACCGAGAACGCCGACGAGTACGCCGACGAGTCCCCGGACTCCACCGCCGAGACCGCCGAGACGGCTGAGATGACTGAGACCGTGGAGCCGGCCGGGGCCGTCGAGAGCATCGAGAACCCGGCGACCGCCGAGAAGGCCGGGAGCGCAGGGGCGGCCCCGGGCGCCGCGGCCACCGGTCGGGGCGGGCCCGCCCCGACCGAGGAGCCCGGCGGGCCCGCCCCGGCCGGCCTCCCTGCCGCCCGCCCGCGCCCGGCCGGCCCCAGGACGGCCGCCTTCTTCGACCTCGACAAGACCATCATCGCCAAGTCGAGCGCCCTCGCCTTCAGTCGGCCCTTCTACCAGGGCGGCCTGATCAACCGTCGGGCCGTCCTGCGCAGTGCGTACGCCCAGTTCGTCTTCCTGGTCGGCGGCGCGGACCACGACCAGATGGAGAAGATGCGCGAGTACCTCTCCGCGCTCACCCGGGGCTGGAACGTCCAGCAGGTACGCGAGATCGTCGCCGAGACCCTGCACAACCTGATCGACCCGATCATCTATGACGAGGCCGCCTCGCTGATCGAGCAGCACCATGCCGCCGGCCGCGACGTGGTCATCGTCAGCAGCTCCGGCTCCGAGGTGGTCGAGCCGATCGGCGCGCTGCTCGGCGCGGACCACGTGATCGCCACCCGGCTGAAGATCGAGGACGGCCGCTACACCGGCGAGATCGACTACTACGCCTACGCCGAGAACAAGGCAGCCGCCATCCGGGAGTTGGCCGAGGTCGAGGGGTACGACCTCGCCCAGTGCTACGCCTACAGCGACTCCTCGACGGACCTTCCGCTGCTGGAGGCGGTGGGCCATCCCTCCGCCGTCAATCCGGACCGTGCGCTGCGCAAGGAGGCGGTGGCCCGGGAGTGGCCGGTGCTGGTCTTCGACCGCCCGGTGGAACTGCGACGACGGCTCCCGGAATTCTCCGCGCCGAGCGGCTCGGTGCTGACGGCCGTGGCGATCGGCGCGGCGGTGCTGACCGCCGGCGTGATCTGGTACGCGGCGCGGCGGCGCCGGCCGGCGGCCTGAAGGCGTGCGCAGCCGGCGGCAGGTGCACGGGGCGGACCGGGCGCCCGACCCGTACGCCCGGCGGCCATCACGTGCGCCCCGTTCCAAAGGTGACTTTGCCTGCCGGTTTGGTACAAAACGGGCAAAAGCCGAAGACTTCTCGTTTCGGGTTCCCCTTTCCCCCGAAACGCGATACAAAGGAAGCACGGCCCGCGAGACCCGGTCAGGACCGAAGAGGTCAAACCGACAACGCAGTTCAGGCCCCACGGACCGCACGTACAGATAGTCGAGCACCCACATGCAGCCGACCCGCTGTCGGGCCGCCGCACCAGACGAACGGGCAGGATCCCCGTCTGATGGGCACTTCCGGTGCATGCATGGTCACCCGGCACCTGTACCAGCGGCGGCATCCGGCAGGATCGGGTGCCGCCGCATCTTCGTGCCCGGCGCGGCGCGGTCCGGTCAGACCATGCCGCGCTGCATCGCCTCGCAGACCGCCGTGCTCTCCCGCACGCCGAGCCGCAACGCCCGGCCGCAGTGGCCGATCCAGGCCGCCAGACCCTCCGGCGTCCCCGCCAGGTACCCGGCCAGCGCACGCCGGTAGGCATCCGTGCCGAGCTCCGCGAAGCCGACCTCGGCCGGGCAGATCGACTTCGGGTCCAGCCCCTCGGCGATCAGCACGACCCGCTGCGCGGCGCGCGCGATCACGCCGTTGTGCGAGCCGAACGGACGCAGCGCCAACAGCTCCCCGTGCACCACCGAGGCCACCACCAGGGCCGGCGTTCCGACGCCCTGCCCCTCGGCCCGGGCGACCAGCAGCCGGGAGAGCTGGTCGAGCCGGGCGGCGACCTCCTCGGCCCCGGGAGCCGACGGCAGTTCGATCGCCGGTCCGGCCGGACCGGCTTCCACCTCGACGCTCTCCACCGGCTTGAGCTCCAGCGGGAACAGGGCCTCCACGCCCTCCCCGGCCTGCCGCGGCCGCCCCGCCGCCGGGTCGGCGTCACCGACCGCCAGCAGGTGCAGCCGGGCCAGCACCTGGAGCGGGGAGTGCCGCCAGATGCTCAGCAGCTGGCCGGCTTCGGCCGCGATCCGCAGCGCGGCGCCGACCGTACGGGACTCGGGGTCGGCGCTGAAGTCGGTGCGGCGCCGGACCTCCTCCAGCGGCCAGTCCGCCCCGGCCAGTGCCGCCGAGGCGCGGGCGCCGCGCAGCGCGGACTCGGAGGTGACCTCGTCCGCGCGGCGGCGCATCACCCGGTGGCCGTAGAGCCGGTCGACGGCCTTGCGCACCTCGGCCACCGCGTCGGGCACCCCGGGGAGCTGGGCCAGCGGGGCGAGGGGATCTGTTCCAGTGCTCACCTACCCGAGAGTAATGAACGAGACGCCCCTCCCGGAACAGCAACCCCGCATCACCCGTTAGAGGCAATCCTCACTTCCCTTCGACGATGAAGCCGAAACCGCGGATAGCATGGCCACTATCGGAGACGATAACGATTTCCAATTCCGGAGATCGTCGGCCTCGGCGCAGCGCGGAAGCGACCCTGAAGGGCCGCGCGGAAGCGGCCCGGAAGAGGCCCCGAGAAGGCGGCCCCGAGGTCGGGCCCCAGAGCGAGAGCGGGAGTCCCAGATGAAGATCGCCTTCGTCGGCAAGGGTGGCAGCGGCAAGACCACGCTGTCCTCACTGTTCATCCGCCATCTGGCCGCCGCAGGCCGACCGGTCATCGCCGTCGATGCCGACATCAACCAGCACCTCGGCCCCGCACTCGGCCTGACGGACTCCCAGGCCGCGGAGCTGCCGTCCCTCGGCGCCCACCTTCCCGAGATCAAGGAGTACCTGCGCGGCGACAACCCGCTGATCCGGTCCGCCGAGGAGATGATCAAGACCACGCCGCCCGGTCGGGGTTCGCGCCTGCTGCGGATCGTCGAGGAGAACCCGGTGTACGCGGCCTGCGCCCGTCCGATCGCGCTCGACGAAGGGTCGGTGCGGCTGCTGGCGACCGGCGCCTTCACCGAGGAGGACCTCGGGGTGGCCTGCTACCACTCCAAGGTCGGCGCGGTCGAGCTGCTGCTCAACCACCTGGTCGACGAACGGGACGAGTACGTCGTCACCGACATGACCGCGGGCTCCGACTCCTTCGCGTCCGGGCTGTTCACCCGCTTCGACCTCACCTTCCTGGTGGCCGAGCCGACCCGCAAGGGGGTCTCGGTGTACCGCCAGTACAAGGACTATGCCCGGGACTTCGGCGTCCGGCTGCGCGTGGTCGGCAACAAGGTGCAGAGCTCCGACGACCTGGAGTTCCTCCGCGCCGAGGTCGGGGACGACCTGCTGACCACCTTCGGACAGTCCGACTGGGTGCGCCGGCTGGAGCGGGGCGCCGAGCCGCCGCTGCGGACCCTGGAGCCGGGCAACCGCGCCGTCCTGGAGCAGCTGCGCGCCGAGGCGGACGCCGCTCACGACCGCCGGGACGCCCTGCGCTACACCGAGCAGGCCGTCCTCTTCCACCTCCGCAACGCGGAGAGCTGGGCCAACGCCAAGGTCGGCATCGACCTCGCCACCCAGGTGGACCGCGACTTCGTGCTCGGTGGCGAGCAGCCCGCCCCCGCCGGGGCCCACGCCTGACAACCGGCTCCGCCACGTCGGGACCGCCACCGCCGCTCCACGCCGCCGACGGGCCGCGACCTCCCCACACGGGGGAGGCCGCGGCCCGTTCTCGCGCGTCCGGCGTCGACCCGGACGCCGTCAGCAGATTTCCATCGGTTCGAACACCACCCAATGGGGTGAATCCAGGGCGCTGGCCCTACCGTCCGAGATGACGCTGTGCAAAGCTTTCATTACCCTCGGTTTACCGAGTCTTGATGGTCCTCTCTGCGGCCTGGTCCTCCACGGCTTCTTCGAGGCCCCCCTTGATGGTCCACGGCCCGGCCGGTGACATCCGCGATCCCCGCCGCGCCCAACGCCATCCCGCCACACCGTCGCAACCCACGACAGCCGATCCGAGTCCCCGAGCCCCCCAACCGGACTCACCACCGGACCTGACTGCGTTCGTTCCCCGGAAAGACGGGAAGACAATGACCCTCGACATCTCCAGCGCACCCATCGCCTCCGACACCAACGACCACGCCCCGCCCGGCCCGCCCTCCCGCAGCCGTTGGGTGCAGGACTGCTCCGCCTCCCTGGTGGTCTTCCTGATCGCAGTGCCGTTCTCCCTCGGCATCGCCCTGGCCACCGGCGCCCCACTGACCGCCGGCCTCGCCGCGGCGGCCGTCGGCGGCATCGTCGTCGGACTCTTCGGCGGCACTCCCCTCCAGGTCAGCGGCCCGTCCGCCGCACTGACCGTGATCACCGCCGGCCTGATCACCCAGTACGGCTGGCAGGCCACCTGCGCCATCACACTCGCCGCCGGGCTGCTCCAACTCCTCCTCGGCGTACGGCGGGTGGCCCGCACGGCGCTCGCCGTCTCGCCGGCCATCGTGCACGGCATGCTGGCCGGCGTCGGCCTCACCATCGCCATCGCGCAGCTGCACGTCGTCCTCGGCGGCTCCCCGCAGAGTTCGGCGCTGGCCAATCTCCTCGCGCTGCCGGACCAGCTGGCGGGCCCGCACCCGTCCGCACTGGCCGTCGGCGCCGTCACCGCCGCCGTCCTGCTCGCCTGGCCCAGGCTCTCCCGGCTCCCCGGCCGGGCCGGGGTGTTCGGCGCCCGGCTGGCCAAGGTGCCGGGCCCGCTGGCCGCCGTAGGCGCCGCCACCGCGCTCTCCATGACCCTGGGCCTGCAGCTCGCCCGGGTCGAACTGCCCGCCTGGCAGCCGCACGACCTCGTCCCCGACCTGCCGCACGGGCCGCTCGCCGCGGTCCTGGCCGCCGTGCTGACCGTCACCGCCGTGGCGAGCGTCGAGTCGCTGCTCTCCGCCGTCGCGATCGACCGGATGTCGCACCGCACGGGGGACCTCGACCGCGAGCTGCGGGGCCAGGGCCTCGCCAACATGATCAGCGGCCTGCTCGGCGGGCTCCCGATCGCCGGCGGCGCGGTGCGCAGCACGGCCAACGTCCGGGCCGGCGCGCAGAGCAGGTGGTCCTCGATCCTGCACGGTGTCTGGGTGCTCGCGGCAGCACTGGCGCTCACCGGCGGGCTCCGCCGGATCCCGCTCGCCGCCCTGGCCGCGCTCGTCCTGGTCGTCGGCCTGCAGATGGTCAGCTTCGCGCACATCCGCAAGGTGCATCGACACCGCGAGTTCCCGGTCTACCTCACCACCGTGCTCGGCGTGGTGCTGCTCGGGGTCCTGCTGGGCGTGGCGCTGGGCGCCGCGACGGCCGTCCTGCTCGCCCTCTACCGGCTGACCCGCGCCCACGTGGACGTCCTGGCCGGCCCCGACGGCTCGTTCACGGTCCAGACGCACGGGCCGCTCACCTTCACCGCGGTGCCCCGGCTGAGCCGTGCACTGGGCGGCATCCCCGCCACCGCCGATGTGGCGGTCGTCCACGACGGCTCCTTCCTGGACCACGCCGCGTACGAAACGCTGCACAGCTGGCGAACGGGCCGGCAGGCGGCCGGTGGCCGGGTCTCGATGGTGACGCGACGCCAGGACGACGAGGTCCTCGATCCCGACGGCACCGTCCGGGCGGGCAGCTCCTCCGGCCCGCACCGCTGCCGGGCCTGGACCCCCTGGGTCGGCCACCACTGCATCGATCAGCAGGAGGATCCGCACGGCCGGCTGCTGGACGGCGTCCGGGTGTTCCAGCTGCACACCGCCCCGCTGGTACGCCCCGAGCTCGCCCGGCTCGCCCGGGAGGGGCAGACGCCCTCCCAGCTCTTCCTGACCTGTGCCGACTCGCGCATGGTCACCAGCATGATCACCAACAGCGGCCCGGGCGACCTGTTCACCGTCCGCAACGTGGGCAACCTCGTACCGGCGCCGTTCGAGCCGGGCGCGGCCGACGACTCGGTGGCCGCCGCGGTGCAGTACGCCGTCGAGGCGCTGGAGGTGCGCTCCATCACGATCTGCGGGCACTCCGGCTGTGGTGCCATGAAGGCCCTGCTGGACGGCGTGCACGAGCGGCCGGGACCGCCGACTCCGCTCACCCGCTGGCTGCGCAACGGCCGCGGCTCGCTCGACCGGCTGCGCCGCGCCCCCGCCGAGTTCACCGCCCGCCCGGTGGCCGACCTGGTGGAGCAGCTCTGCATCACCAATGTGGTCCAGCAGCTGGACCAGCTGATGGCGAACCCCGCCGTGGAGCGCCGGGTCACCGAGGGCACCCTGCGACTGGTGGGGATGTACTTCGACTTCGCCACCGCCCAGGCCTACGTGCTCGATCGGGAGAGCGGTCGGTTCAGTCCGGTCGAGGCCCTGGGCGGCACGGCCGGTCCGGCACCCTGCGACACGCCCGGGCGAAAGAGTGAATTCGAACAGGTCTCTGCCGCCGGCGCGGACCTCACCACGGCCGCCGCCACCGGGGGCGACCCCCGGCTGGCCGCCTGAGAGCCGGGCCCGTGCCCTGCCGGGCGGGCCGGGGCACGGGCCCACTTCACCGCCTCGCCGCCGAGGCTCGACCCCTCGGCCTACCGTTCGACTCTCGGTCAAAGGTCTACACCAATTACCCGGCGCCTCTTGTCAACCGACCACTTCGCCTGGTGAGCTGTGCGCTGGGACACACGGGACAATCCCCACGCACGGGATTGACCCCGATCATGACTCGATGAGGAGTGCGCGTTGAGCAACGAGAGCCTGGCCAACCTGCTCAAGGAGGAGCGGCGCTTCGCCCCGCCGGCAGAGCTCGCCGCCGCCGCCAACGTCACCGCGGCCGCGTACGCGCAGGCCTCCGAGGACCGCCTGGGCTTCTGGGCCGAGCAGGCCCGCCGCCTCACCTGGGCCGTCGAGCCCACCGAGACGCTCGACTGGTCCAACCCGCCGTTCGCCAAGTGGTTCGCCGACGGCAAGCTCAACGTCGCGTACAACTGCGTCGACCGCCACGTCGAGGCGGGCAACGGCGACCGGATCGCCATCCACTTCGAGGGCGAACCCGGTGACAGCCGCTCGATCACCTACGCCCAGCTCAAGGACGAGGTCTCGCAGGCCGCCAACGCCCTGCTGGAGCTCGGCGTCGCCAAGGGCGACCGGGTGGCGATCTACCTGCCGATGATCGCCGAGGCGGTCGTCGCGATCCTCGCCTGCGCCCGGATCGGCGCCACCCACTCCGTGGTCTTCGGCGGCTTCTCGGCCGACGCCGTCGCCTCCCGGATCCAGGACGCCCAGGCCAAGCTGGTCATCACCGCCGACGGCGGCTACCGCCGCGGCAAGCCGTCCGCGCTCAAGCCCGCCATCGACGAGGCGCTGACCAAGGCCGAGGGGGTCGAGCACGTCCTGGTGATCCGCCGCACCGGCCAGGAGGTCTCCTGGACCGAGGGCCGCGACGTCTGGTGGCACGAGATCACCGCGCGCCAGTCCACCGAGCACACCCCCGAGGCGCACGACGCCGAGCACCCGCTCTTCATCCTGTACACCTCGGGCACCACCGGGAAGCCCAAGGGGATCCTGCACACCTCGGGCGGCTACCTCACCCAGGCCAGCTACACCCACCACGCCGTCTTCGACCTCAAGCCGGAGTCCGACGTCTACTGGTGCACCGCCGACATCGGCTGGGTCACCGGCCACTCGTACATCGTCTACGGCCCGCTCGCCAACGGCGCTACCCAGGTCATCTACGAGGGCACCCCGGACACCCCGCACCAGGGCCGGTTCTGGGAGATCGTCCAGAAGTACGGCGTGACGATCCTCTACACCGCGCCCACCGCGATCCGCACCTTCATGAAGTGGGGCGACGACATCCCCGCGAAGTTCGACCTCTCCTCGCTGCGGGTGCTGGGCAGCGTCGGCGAGCCGATCAACCCCGAGGCGTGGATCTGGTACCGCGAGCACATCGGCGCCGGCAAGGCCCCGATCGTGGACACCTGGTGGCAGACCGAGACCGGCGCGATGATGATCAGCCCGCTGCCGGGCGTCACCGAGACCAAGCCGGGCTCCGCCCAGCGCGCCCTGCCGGGCATCTCCGCCACCGTCGTCGACGACGAGGCCAACGAGGTCCCGAACGGCTCCGGCGGCTACCTGGTGCTCACCGAGCCGTGGCCGTCCATGCTGCGCACCATCTGGGGCGACGACCAGCGCTACATCGACACCTACTGGTCGCGCTTCCAGGGCCGCTACTTCGCCGGTGACGGTGCCAAGAAGGACGAGGACGGCGACATCTGGCTGCTCGGCCGGGTCGACGACGTCATGCTGGTCTCCGGCCACAACATCTCGACCACCGAGGTCGAGTCGGCCCTGGTCGGCCACCCGTCCGTCGCCGAGTCCGCCGTGGTCGGCGCCACCGACGCCACCACCGGCCAGGCGATCGTCGCCTTCGTCATCCTGCGCGGCAGCGCCACCGACAGCCCCGAGCTGGTCGAGGAGCTGCGCGCGCACGTCGGCCGGACGCTCGGCCCGATCGCCAAGCCGAAGCAGATCAAGGTCGTCGGCGAGCTGCCGAAGACCCGCTCCGGCAAGATCATGCGCCGACTGCTGCGCGACATCGCCGAGGGCCGCGAGGTCGGCGACACCACCACGCTGGCCGACAGCTCGGTGATGAGCCTGATCCAGTCCCAGCTCCCCCCGGCGGGCAGCGAGGGCTGACAGCCCGTCGAACGGCGCGGTGGGCCCGGCGGGGGGGGACCCCCCCGGGCCCCCGGTGGGGCCCCCCCCCCCCCCCCCCCCCCCCCCCCCCCGCGGCGG